>JAQBZA010000002.1 GCA_027622795.1 Planctomycetota bacterium
CCCGCCGCGGCGGCCTCCCCGCCGCCGCCATCACCGTAGCCCGCCGGCCGATTCGCCTCGCGGTAGCCGGGGATAAACTCGGTAGCCATCCACCGGAAGATGTAGTCCACAAGGCTCTTGGCCACGGGAATATCGGGATTCTTCGTGTAGCCCCACGGCTCGAAGCGGGTGTGCGAAAACTTCTTCGCATACACCTCCAGCGGCACCCCATACTGCAGGCTCATCGACACCGCCGTGCCGAAGGCATCCATGAGGCCGCCGATCGTGCTGCCTTCCTTCGCCATGGTGATGAAGAGCTCACCCGGGCGGCCGTCGTCGTAGAGGCCGACGGTGATGTAGCCCTCATGGCCACCCACGTTGAACTTGTGGGTGACGCTCCGGCGGGTGTCGGGCAGCCGTTCCCGCCGCGGGGCAGCGGTGGTCTTGGCAGCCGCCTTGTCGCCTTCGGTGCTCGTCGAGAGCGGCTGGCTCTCCTTCGAGCCGTCGCGGTAGATGGCGAGCGCCTTGAGGCCCAGTCGCCAGCCTTCGATGTAGGCACCGGCGATGTCAGCCGGCGTCGTCTCCCGCGGCATGTTGACTGTCTTGGAGATCGCCCCCGAGATGAAGGGCTGGGCAGCCGCCATCATCTTCACATGGGCCTCCCAGGCGATGCTCCGCTCGCCGAGCCGCGGCTTGAAGGCACAGTCAAACACGGAGAGGTGGTCGCTCTTGAGGCCGGGCGCTCCTTCGATCGTGTCATTCTTGTCGATGTAGGCGAGCACACCCTCAACTGTCGGCTCGTCGTAGCCGAGGGTTCGCAGGGCCAGCGGCACCGTCTGGTTGACGATCTTGAGCATGCCACCGCCGGCGAGCTGCTTGTATTTCACCAGCGCGATATCGGGCTCGATACCGGTCGTGTCGCAGTCCATGAGGAAGGAGATCGTGCCGGTCGGGGCGAGCACGGTCGCCTGGGCGTTGCGGTAGCCATGGCGACGGCCACGCTCGAGCACGTCGTTCCAGATCGTGCGAGCGGCATCGTGGAGATACTCGGGGCACGAGGCGTCGATCTTTTCCACGGCATCGCGATGCATCTGCATCACGTTGAGCATCGGCTCGCGGTTGGCGGCAAAGCCTTCAAACGGCCCGACCGCCGCCGCCAGTTCGGCGCTGGTGCGGTTGGCCGTGCCATGGAGGATCGCCGTGAGCGCTCCGCAGAGGCCACGGCCGGCGTCGCTGTCGTAGGCAAGCCCGTTGGCCATCAGCATGCTGCCGAGGTTGGAGTAGCCGAGGCCCAGCGGCCGGAAGAGGTGGCTGTTGCGGGCGATCCGCTGTGTCGGATAACTGGCGTGGTCGACGAGGATTTCCTGGGCGATGAAGAAGATTCGGCAGGCTGCGGAGAATCGCTCCACGTCGAAGTGGCCATCGGGCTTGCGGAACTTCATCAAGTTGATGCTCGCTAGATTGCAAGCCGTGTCGTCGAGAAACATGTATTCCGAGCAGGGATTGCTGGCATTGATGCGGCCGGAGTTCGGGCAGGTGTGCCAGCGGTTGATCGTGGTGTCGTACTGCACGCCGGGATCGCCGCACTGCCAGGCGCACTCGGCCATCCGGTTCATCACTTCGTTTGCCTTGAAACTCGGGCCGGCCTTCGAGGGATCGGTGACCCACCGCGTGGTCCAGGTGTCGTCGCGCTGAACCGCTTCCATGAACTCGTCGGTGAGGCGGACAGAGAGGTTCGCATTCTGGAACAGGATCGAGCTGTAGGCCTCACCGTTGAAGTTGGCATCGTAGCCCCCCTTCTCGATCAGCACCCGCGCCTTCTTCTCTTCCTTACTCTTGCACTCGATGAATTCCATGATGTCGGGGTGATGCACCTTGAGCGATTGCATCTTGGCAGCCCGACGGGTCTTGCCGCCGCTCTTCACCACCGCGGCCACCTGGTCATAGACCCGCATGAAGGAGAGCGGGCCGGAGGGCTTGCCGCCGCCGGCGAGCTTCTCCCGCTGGCTGCGGAGGGTGGAGAGGTCGGTGCCGGTGCCGGAGCCAAACTTGAAGAGCATCGCCTCGCTACGGGCGAGGTCCATGATGTCTTCCATGTTGTCACGGACACTCTGGATGAAGCAGGCGCTACCCTGGGGATACTCGTAGGGGTTGTCAGGCATCGCGACATCCCGCTTGGCCTCGTCCCACCGCCAGTTGCAGGGGGCCCCCTTCACGCCGTACTGGTTATAGAGGCCCACGTTGAACCACACGGGCGAGTTGAAGGCGCCATGCTGGTGTACGCAGAGCCAAGCCAGGTCGCGGTAGAAATTCTCACCGTCTTGCCTGGTCTTGAAGTAGCCGTCTTTGATGCCCCAGTCGGCGATCGTGCGGGCCACGCGGTGCACCAGCTGCTTGACGGAGTGCTCCCGCTCAGGCGTGTGTATCTCACCGTAAAAATACTTGCTCACCACCACGTTGGTGGCGAGTTGGCTCCAGGCGGCCGGGATTTCGCAGGCCGTCTGCTCAAAGAGCACCTTGCCGTCTTCCCCCTTGATGGCAGCGGTGCGGAGATCCCACTCGGTGGTGTCGAACGGGCTGTCGACGTCGGTCGGGCAAAACGTGGGCTGCACTTCGAGAGGAGTCCGCGGGCCGGCCTGCTGCGGGGCGTGCGTGTCGAGGGCGGGGGAACCGGTCAGCGTGGCGGACGCGTCGAAAGCTGCCATGAGAGGGGTGCTCCAAGCGGGGGAAAGGAATTCTGGCGAGTATACTGGCGTATAGTTACTACACAAGCGGTATCGGACGGGGTGGGGCCGAAAAATGAGCCAAACACACCCCTTACATCCGGCATAACCGGCATAGACCGTAAAGCAGCTCCTTCTGCCTGCTATCGCAAGATATTGTGGCGAGAAAACCAGCGGCCACTTCATATGGCCGGGGCGTGAATGTAGCGTGAGAGCGTGGGGAGTCAAGCGGCGTTCTTGGCGATCCGGAAAACACCGTCAAAGGGAGCGTTTTTCAAGGGCCGGAAGCAGCCAGCAGAAAATCGCTGCAACCACCGTGCAGGGGGGTGGGCGATTTTGTCGCTCGCCCACAGTCACTTGGGCTGCGAAAATGGAGGTGGTTTCGAGCCTGTTCTCATGTGGAGATTTTCCAATGTCCCCTTTGCATGTGTCGCGGCGTCTCCTTGATGGAGTCCGCATCCTCACCCTTGTTGGTGACGACTACGAAGACTTGGAACTGTGGTATCCCAAGCTTCGCCTTGAGGAGGCGGGAGGGCATGTCACGCTCGCCGGATCGATGCAGGGCCGCACATACTCGGGAAAACACGGCTATCCGTGCACGAGCGACGCCGCGATCGCCGACATGGAGGCTGCCGATTTTCACGGAATTGTGATTCCTGGCGGCTGGATGCCCGACAAGTTGAGGCGCGATGAAAAGGTGCTGGACCTCGTTCGCGAGTTTGCCGCCCATGGCAAACTCGTGGCCGCGATCTGTCATGGGGGCTGGATTCCAATCTCAGCCGGCGTCTACCGGGGCGTGCGGGTGACCGGCAGCCCGGGCATTAAAGACGACCTCATGAACGCCGGGGCGATCTGGGAGGACGCGCCAGTCGTGGTCGACCGCCACTTCGTTTCCAGCCGCAAACCGGGCGATCTGCCGGCCTTTCTGGAAGCGATTGTGGAGGTGCTGGCGGTGGCCGCGGTGGCCTGAGTGTGGCTCGCCGCCGCTGGTGTAAACTGGGAGGCATGGCCGCCAAGTCGAGCAAGCCCAGCCCCGCTACCGAGCCCACCGAGCCGAGGAAGCCCTTTGCGGAGGCACGGGCGCGGCTCCGCGAGACGGGTCTGCGGTGCACGGCGGCCAGGATGGCGGTGCTCGACCATGTGATGACGGCCACGGGCCCCAAGACACATGCCGAGGTGGCCGAGGCACTCGCTGATCGCGGCTTTGACCGGGCCACGATCTATCGCAACCTCACGGAGCTCACCGAGGCCAAGATTCTCTCCCGAGTGGAGCTGGGGGATCATGTGTGGCGGTTTGAAATGAAGCGCGGCCATGACAACGCCTCGGGTGAAGATCATCCGCACTTTCTCTGCACCAGTTGTGGCGAGGTGTCGTGTCTCGATGATGTGAATGTGGCGATCACACCGAAGGCGGCCGAGCCGAAGAAGCTCGATGGGAAGAAGACGCACGACAAGAAGCCGGTGATTCGCATGGTCAACGAGGTGCTCCTCAAGGGGCAATGTGAGAACTGCAGCGAGTAGGATGACAGACGTTTGGTCTCGTGACGATTGGCCGTCCGGCCGCGTGCTTGTGCAGACGGCAACCTTCAATGAGCGAGGCAACATTACGGCACTCATCGAGGCAGTGCTCAGTGCAGTGCCGGATGCGCAACTTCTCGTCATTGACGACGATTCTCCGGACGGCACGGGCGAGATCGTGCTGGAGATCGCCGCGCGCGACCCGCGGGTGCATTTGCTGGGCCGCCGCGGGCGCCGTGGCCTCGGCAGCGCGATCCTCGAAGGGCTCGAACTGGCCCGCGACCGTGGCTTCGAGATTTCGGTCTACATGGATGCCGACTTCAGCCACGACCCGACCGATATTCCCCGGCTCATAGCGGCGCTCGATCCGCCGGCAGCCGCGCCACGCGACATCGCGATCGGTTCCCGCCGAGTGCCGGGGGGGGGCACGGTGGGCTGGCCGCTCTCGCGGCACGTTGCGAGTTGGCTTGTCTGCTGGTTTACGCGGTGGATCCTCTGGGTGCCGGCCCATGATTCGTCTGGCGGGTTTCGTGCGGTGCGGCTCTCGATCCTCAACCGTCTGAATACGGCGGGCATTGCGAAGGGCTACGCCTTTCAGGAAGACTTCTTGTGGCGCATCTGCCGGGCCGGCGGGCGCATCATCGAAGTACCGATCACGTTCACCGATCGTGAAATTGGGTCGAGCAAGGCAGACTTCGCCGAAATGACACGCAGCATCGGTGCGCTGCTGCGGCTCGCCCGGCTGACGTGGCTTGGGGTGTAGCCGGTCCAGCCAAATGGCAGGGTGGCCTGACCATGCGGAGCAACCCTAATCCTTCTCCTCTGTTACTCGTTGTAAATCTTTCAGGACGGCATCGAGCCCCTGCTGGGCTGCCTTGAGATCGGGTTTGAGTTTCAGAGCGAGCCGAAATTCCTCGGCAGCCTGTTCCTTGGCGCCGGTCTTGAAAAGGGTGATCGCATAGTTGTTCCGCATCATGGCGTTCGCCGGATCGGCTGGCAGAAGCGTCTCGTAGAGATCGCGGGCCTCGGCAAATCGCCCCACCTGGCCATAGGCCTCGGCAAGATTGACGCGGATCTGCAGCAGGTTTGGTGATGCCCGCAATGCCTCTTCGTATGTCTTGATCGCCTCGTCGAGGTTGCCCTTTCGCATGAGTGTAATGGCGAGGTTGTTTTTCGTTTCCCCGAGATCAGGCCGCAGGCGGGATGAATTGCGAAAGTGGTAGTAGGCTCCCTCAAGATCCCCGTTGGCGAGTTTCTTGGCGCCCAGCCTGTTGTGGGCCTGCCAGGCATCGTGGTTCGCGGCGAGCGTGTACTCCCAGAGATGTTCTTCATCGACCCACGACACGGCATAGAAGAAGGCATTGAGAGCCAGCATGACCAACAGGCCCCCTGCCATGATGGTCACGAGGGTTCTTTCCCGCTCTCCCCGCCGTTCCACCCAGGTCGTGAGCGTAGCGACAATCAATGCGAGCGGACCGATCATCGGCAGATAGAGAAAATGGTCGGCCACCCACGTGATTCGCATGAATGAAATGTCGACGAAGCCCAGGACGGGTGCGATCATCAGCAGAAAGAACCCCAGGGCGAAAATCGTGTTGCGCGCCCAGTCAGCGCGCCGGTTCGTCCAGAGCCACCAGCCCCCAACCCCGAGCACCAACCACGGCAGGAACTGCCAGATCGTGGGAGGATCGACCTCCCACCGTGGGTAGATCGGCAGGAGGTGCAAGGGCCAGACAATCGTTGCCAGATAAAAGAGGATCGCCATTCCGGCGATGGCGATTCGTGAGTCAAGACCGCCCACCGGGAGTTGTTCCACGCCGATCGCGCGGCCGTGCTGGTAGTGGATTGTGACCAGTCCGAGCACGAGGGAGATCAAGAACAGGGGCGCTGCCCGCACGGCGTCGAGCGTGGTCACCCTGCCCCGCTTCCACCAGGCGTAGAGGAGGGTCAGCACCGGCATGGCCACGACGGATGTCTTCGCGAACATGGCCAGCAGAAAGAGGGCTAGCGATGCGAGGTAGAGCCGCTCACGTGGTGGCCCGGCCTCCCTTTCATCCTGTGCGATCCAGAAGATGCAAGACGCGAGGAACAGGACCAGAGACAGCGTATTTTTTGTTTCCGAGACCCAGGCCACGCTTTCGACACAGGCGGGGTGGATCGTGAACACCAGTGCCGAGATCCATGCTCCGGGGATACGCATCCTGGTCAACAGCAACCACACCAGCAGGCTACTGGTGACGTGCAGAAGAATCGACGTGACGTGATAGCCGGTGGACTGGAGGCCGAAAAAAGGCCACTGCAGCCAGAGGAGCGTGTAGGAGAGCGGAAAGTAATCGATGCCATCTGGGGAAAGCCACAACTTCACGAGCCCAGCCAGCGATCCGGACTGAACGGTCGCATTCTGGGTGAGGAGGACATCGTCATCCCACAGCCAGTCGCCGTGGTAGACTGGAGAGTAGATCCAGAGACCGGCCAGGACGATCATCGCCCCCTGAATCAACAGCCCACGCATCCGCTCGTGCATTGAATCGTTCCTGTGTCTGATTACAGAGAGCCTCGAGAAAAGTCTCAGCAGATACGTGTTCCTCATCCACCTTTTTGCAGAACTACGCACACCAGGTCATTGGCTGTGCTTTCGATCACGTTGGTGAAGCCAAGTTCCGCGAGCGTCTTCACAAGGTTCCGGCCACGATCTGGAAACCCGTTGCGGTTGATATAGAGCGCCAAAAAGCCTTTCTCAAGCAGTCTGGTGACTGCCTGCTGGACGCTGTCCGCGACAAGGGTGAGGGCCCCGGACTGCTGATTGACCTGCGCGCCCCGCAAGAGTTGCCGCTGCACATCACTTTGCCAGGCTTCTCGTTCACGTCCCTTGATCGAGCCGAAAGAAAATCGGAGATGACTGCTGTACAAATAGGGACGGAAATGGTCGTAGGCCGGTACGCCGGCCGCCGGTGACTCGGGAAAATTCATGACAGGCAGTTGAAATACCATCGCCCCGGTTGGAAGGGCTGCTTCCATGGCGGCTGTGAATTCACGATCGGCCGCAACGTGTCGAGCGATTGTTGCAATCTGAGCAGGATCGGTTGTCCGCGGCACCTGATCCCAGAGGATCACCGCACACAGCCCTGCAGCGACAGTCGCAACACTGATGCGAAGACTCTCCGGCGGCAGCTTTTTCTCTCCCTCCCGTTGCCATCGGGTGAGTCGCTCGGCGGCGTACAGCAACGCGACGGCAAGGATGACAATACTGGAGCGGGAGCCGGTGCGGAACATGGTGAAACCGAAGGCACCTACGATGGTGTTCAGGCCTCCGGTGGAAAAACAAAGGACAATCCACAAAATCTGCCACGCAGCCATAGGAACCGAACTGCCGCGTCGTTTCACGACATCGGCCACCGCAGTGCTTACGAGAAGGGTCAGCGCTGCGAGGCCCACGAGACCAAGGTAGGATCCTTCGTCCTGCAGGACCGCAGCGGCCCTGTGCCTGTTGCCAAATTGGGCGAATGTGGTGGCGTGATGGGTGGACGGTGGTACGAGCAGATCGACAAGCTTCAGCCCATAGATCTCCAGCCATTTGTATTCCCTGCTGAATGCAGCTGCATTGGCCCCGTTGGCAGATCGGTACGTCCATGTGTCTATATTCATCAGCGCGAACACCACGGCTGCAGCGCCGATCACGGCGACCGCCGAGCGGAGTGGTGGCTTTGAGGCCGTTCGCCAAACCAGTGTGGCTGCACCGAGAAGTGTGAGTTGGCAGAAGATGTTGGTGTAGTAGACATTCTGCAGGCCCGCCACGATCGCAATACCAATCGCCTGCTGAAACCGCCGTGAACCCCAGATGAGACCAGGGGCGGTGGCCACCCATTTCCAGACGAGGAGAAAAAGTGGCACATGCCATGCGTACGCAACGGTAATGTGGTGGGGTGACTGGGCGAAGATGTACGGTGCGAGACCAAACGCGAGGCCACCCACGAAAGCCCAGGGTGTCGAACAGTCCAGGGCACGAGCGACGAGAAAAAATGTCACCGCCGCGAGCACGTGGCCAAGAAGGAGAGACAGGTTCAATCCAGCAAACAGACCGCAGACCCTGGCAAGCATTCCCCAGAAGAACATGGGGATTTCCTCGATTGAGGGCCAGTCATTCCAATCACCGTCGTACGGTGCCCCAAGCCGCCGCACGGTCTTCCACGTGAACGGCAACACGTCACCCTCAGCGGTGGCCTTGAATCCGGCCAACGTTCCAACGACATCGCCAAAATACCCATCGAGGTATTGCGTCGGTGTATTCCAGTTATCGGCAGAGAAGCGGTTCATGCCGACACACCATGCGAGGATGACAAGGCTTGTGAGCAGCAGGAGGGGAATCCACTGCGGTTGGCGCCCTGCCGGAGCATCACCAGGCGGAAGTTCTTTCATGACCGCTATGATCTCCATTTCCTATGCATCGGGGAGGGTCCTGGTCGGCGATATCCTCACGTGCGAGCCGGCATTGGCCATGCCCCAAGGTCTGGTATTCTGAACGGCCGCGTCGTTACGCAGGAACGGGAACATGGCCGCGGTAAAAATCGGGACAAAAACGCTAGGGGATGGGTTGCCGTGCTATGTGATCGCCGAAATTGGCATCAATCACAACGGTGATGTCGGCCTGGCATGCAGATTGATTGATATCGCCGTTCAGTCTGGCTGTGATGCAGTGAAGTTTCAAAAGCGAACCGTAGACGTAGTCTACTCAGCCGAGGAACTTGCCAAACCACGGGATACCCCGTTTGGATCGACCAATGGTGATCTCAAGCGAGGCCTTGAGTTTGGGGAGAAAGAATACGAACAAATCGACGCCCACTGTGAAGAAAAGGGCATCCCGTGGTTCGCATCATGTTGGGATGAGGCGGCCGTCGATTTTGTCGAAGTCTATGGGCCGCCGTGCTATAAGATCGCATCGGCATCGCTCACCGATGACAATTTGTTGCGGCATACTCGGTCAAAGGGCAAGCCAATCATGCTCTCGACCGGCATGAGCAGCCATGATGAGATTCATCACGCAGTTCAAATCCTCGGGAAGAATGACCTGATTCTGCTCCACTCCTGCAGCACGTATCCCGCCTATTACGAGGAACTCAATCTGAGGGTGATTCCGGTGCTCAGGCAGCAATATGGCGTGCCTGTGGGTTACTCAGGGCACGAGACCGGTATCGCGTCGAGTGTCGCTGCTGTGGCTCTCGGTGCCTGTGCTGTTGAACGGCACATCACCACGGACAGGTCTCTTTGGGGATCTGACCAAGCGGCTTCACTGGAGCCGAGCGGAATCACACGACTTGTTCGCGATATTCGCCTGATTGAAGCTGCGATGGGAGACGGCGTGAAGCGGGTTCTTGAGCGCGAGTTGCCTGTGATGCAGAAACTGAGACGGGTTGGGGGGTGGCGTGACCACTGAGCCCGATTTCAGCCGGATTAAGGCAATCGCACTCGATGTCGATGGCGTGCTCACGGACGGTGGCTTCTGGTGGGGGCCCAATGGTGAAGAGTGGAAGCGGTTCTGCTTCGCTGACGTCATGGGCATCTCGCTGGGAAGGAAAGCCGGCTTGATCTTTACGCTTATCTCGGGCGAGGAGAGCCCGCTTGTTGACCGTTTTGCCAATACCATGGGGATTTCCGACGTGTTCAAGGGCTGTAAAGACAAGGCCGCAGCGCTGCGCGAGTTTGCCAATCGGTGTGGGATTGAGTTGCGCGACATCGTATTCATGGGTGATGACGTGAATGATTTGGAAGCGATGCGGGTTGCAGGTGTGGCCGCCGCGCCTGCCTCGGCATCCGAAGGTGTCTTGGAGTATGCAGGGTTCATCACGAAACGTGTCGGCGGCAATGGCGCGGTGCGTGAGTTGGTCGATCGTGTGCTGCGCGATGGTCATGCGGTCGGATGGGGTGCCGGGTGAAACTCGCTGATTATGTGATGGAGTTCATTGCTGCTCAGGGCGTGAAACACGTTTTCATGCTCTCTGGCGGTGGGGCCATGCATCTCGATGACTCGCTGGGGCGATGTGCTGCGCTCACATATGTGTGCTGCTTGCACGAGCAGGCCTGCGCGATCGCTGCGGAGGCGTACGCCAAACAGACCGGGAACCTCGGTGTCGCCCTGGTGACCACTGGACCAGGTGGGACCAACGCCGTCACGGGTGTTGCGGGTGCCTGGCTCGACTCGACGCCTGTATTAGTGCTTTCCGGGCAGGTGAAGCGGGCCGACCTCAAGGGCGATACTGGGGTGCGACAACTCGGTGTCCAAGAAGTTGACATCGTCTCAATTGTGAAGCCGATCACAAAAGAAGCGGTCACGATCACAGATCCGCTATCAATTCGCTACCACTTGGAGCGGTTGATCGCACTCGCCCATCACGGTCGTCCCGGTCCGGTATGGATCGACATTCCTCTCGATGTCCAAGCCGCAACGATTGAACCGGATGGGCTCCCACGCTTTGTGCCTGCCGAGTTGCCGCAGGTTGGTCAGCCTGCAGAACTTCCGGCACAGGTTGCTCGGGTCGTGACCCTGCTCCAGCAGGCGAAGCGGCCTGTCCTCCTAATCGGAAACGGCGTCCGTTTGGCAGGAGGATATGACGTCTTACGGCAAGTGCTCGATTCACTATCCGTACCCGTACTCGTTGCAACGTCACTGGGGATTGATTTGGTTGCAGAAGATCACCCTCGATTTTTTGGACGGCCGGGCCCGATTGCGCCGCGCTACGCAAACTTTACGCTGCAAAACTCTGACCTCTTGGTGGTCATCGGCGCCCGTCTGGACATGGCGATGACAGGATATTCGCATGAGCGATTTGCTCGTGCAGCGAAGAAGGTGCAGGTTGATATCGACGCCACCGAACTCAGCAAAATGCGCACGCCGATCGAGGTTCCCATTCAGGCGGATGCCGCGGATTTTCTCCACGAGTTGCTCAGACAGGTGCCGTCGGCCGATGTCCCCGATTTTCGGGACTGGGTCAACCGATGTCGGCAGTGGAAGTCTCGGTATCCGGTCGTCCTCGATGAGTTTCGTGAACGACGGGAATTGGTCAGTCTTTACCACTTTACGGATGTCCTCTGCGACCAGCTTGCCCCTGACGAAGTGGTTGTGGCATGCAGTTCAGGAAATGCCGTGGAGCTTTTCCACCTTGTGTACAAGGCCAAGGCAGGGCAACGTGTGATTCACACACGAGGCCTTGGGGCCATGGGCTTTGGGCTTCCAGCCGCGATCGGTGCGTGCCTCGCGGCCGGCGGTCGGCGCACCATCTGCCTTGAGGGTGATGGGGGCCTGCAACTGAACATTCAGGAGTTAGAGACACTTCGAAGGCTCGACCTACCAGTCAAACTTTTTGTTGTAAATAATGATGGGTATGCATCGATTCGTCTCTCACAAAGGAGTTACTTCGATCGACTCTGTGGGGCTGATGCGACAAGCGGGGTCACACTGCCGTCGCTTGAGAAGATCGCCAGTGCCTACGCCATCCCCTACTTTGCCCTGACGAGCCATGATGGTCTGACTGCCGCGATTCGGCAGATTCTTGACCACGTGGGCCCAGCAATCTGTGAAGTATTTGTTCCGGCGGATGAACCGCGGATGCCGCGAATGACTTCATATCAAAAAGCTGATGGGTCGATGGCCTCGAAGCCACTCGAAGATCTCTGGCCATTCCTTGACCGAGATGAATTCCACGCGCAAATGTTCGTACCAGTCCTCGATGATTGAGGCCTCCAGCCGATGGCCCGGTACGAAACCCCCCGCAAACTTCGGAATGAGATCGAGCGTTGGCTGGATGCCCATGTGGGGCAGCTCGCCGAACATCAGGGAAGTGGTTTCACCTCATGGCGGAGCTGTTGTGATGGCCCCCTATTTGTCTATGGAGCTGGCGGGCTAGGCCGAAAACTGGTTGGTGGATTGCACGCTGAAGGTGTGCTAGTCGATGGGTTCTGTGACAGCAACCCGCAGCTGTGGGGCAGCGAGTCTCTCGGGCTGCCCATCATCTCGCCGGAGGAGGCCATTCTAAAGGCGGGAGCCACTGGTGGGTTTGTGATCGCCACATGGTCCTTGGGATGTGAGACAAGCAACGCGGTCATCCGGCGGGAACTTGAGGCGCGGGGAGCACGGCACTGGACATTTTTCACCACAGCTTTTTGGCAGTATCCGGAGCGATTCCTCCCGCATTACCGAATCGACCTGCCGTCAAAGCTGCTGGCAGCACGGCCAGCGATTCTGTCTGCCGCCGACGTGCTGACGGATGAGCAGTCGAGGCGCGAATTCTTCGTTCAGTTGAAGATGCTTGTGACCACGACGTTCGATGAGATCAGCTATTCTTGGCCCGGTGAAACGTATTTCCCCGATGATCTTGTGGTGCCATCCATGCTGCGCCGATTTGTCGACTGCGGGGCTTTTGATGGCGATACGTTGAAAAAGCTCCTGCAACACGCTGGAAACTTCCTTGAGCACTATTGGGGTTTTGAGCCCGATCCAAAGAATTTTCAGCGCTTGTGCGATCGAGTGGCAGCCGGTCTGAAGACGGCTGCGTGTGCTGATGTGTTTCCATATGCGGTCGGAAGTCGTGCTGAGAAACTCCGATTCGAGGCCACAGGAGGCGTCGATGCGAGGCTGACAGCAAGCGGCAATGTTGAGGTCGAGTGTCGTCGACTCGATGACCTCTTGGTCACCAGTCGCCCATCATTTGTGAAGATGGATATCGAAGGAGCTGAGATTGAGGCACTCGCCGGGGCACATCGTGTGCTCACGTTCCATCAACCTGCCTGTGCGGTCTGCGTGTACCATCGTCAAGACCACTTGTGGAACGTACCGCTCCGCTTGCATGCCGACCTTCCTCGCCACGGCATTCATCTTCGGGCCCATCGTTCGTCGTACGATATAGTGTGCTATGCGTTGCCCACAATGGCTGCGTCCGCTGACTGATGAGATACACGGATCGTCACAACCCATAGCAGATCAATTCCCAGCACTCATCCGCGTACCGTCGCAAATGAAGCCTGTACTGTGGTTGAATCGTTGCAATCTGGAGGGGAATCTCCCAGAGATGTCGTCGGTCATGGTAGAGGCAGATTGCAAGGCGGGGCTTGTGATGGCTGAGGAGGCGCACGGCACCAGCCAAGGCTCGGGGTTCGGCACCCTCGACATCCATTTTTATGAATGTTGGGCTTGGTATCGCGACGACGTCGTCGAGTGGTGCGGCATGGATGTGAAGCCCCGTGTCGACGATTGCTGATCCCGCTGTGCCGGTAACGTCAAATGGGACTGTCTCCCGACGATCAGCGGCAGCGTATGGAAGGATCGTGATACGTGCTGCATCCATTGGCGATGGTCCACCGAATCGATCCAAGAAGCGTTTTCTGTTCGTCGGATCTGGCTCCAAGGCGACGATGGCCTCGTAGTTGGGGCAACGAGTGCGGAACGCCGCGACGGTATCGCCGTCAAACGCACCACAGTCGATGAACACCTCACCGTTGCCGAGGTGAATGAGCGACGGTTCGAAATATGTGTCGACCACCGGCCGGGGTTGGGGCAGCTGAAAGGGATCGAGATTGAACGACCACAGGAGTTGGGAGACGTACTCCTGTCGTGACGCCTCGTCAGCCCACAGTCGCAGGCAGCCTCGAATCGCCGTCTCATGCTCCCAGAGGAGAGTCGGATCCTGGATGCCACAAAAAGGCATGAGCGGTTCTCCGAGGGCGGTCGCGAGTTGCGCATAGGTGATCGCCGCGACTCCGTGGCGTGCCAAATCATTGAGAACTGCGATGCAGTTGAAAACGGTGACAACGATGAGCGTGTTGTCGAGTATTTCGTGTACATTCTCATCAAATCCGATGACCGGCAGGCCGGCACATTCGTGGCCCCATTTGTTCGGGTCGCGATCAATGAAGGCACGAGCAGGAGTGCCTTGGCGACGGAGCGCAGCGGCAGCAATTCGACCATAATGGCCAGCACCGTACAGAATGATTCCATTCGCGGCCTGGTGAAGCCGCTGATCGACCAGCGCGCGCGTGCGCTGCACGGCGCCCGTCGGGTCATTGCGGAAGAAGGCATCGAGCACCGATTGCGACTGCCACATGCCAGCGTTCTCCCTCATGGGGGCTTGAGGCTCTAGGGCCGCGGGTCATCCGATCGGCCGATGAACTCATCGACCAACTCACACACCAGATGCCAGGCCACGATGTGGGCCTCCTGGATTTTCGGTGTGCTGGTGGAATGCGATCGAAAACAGAGGTCGGAAAGAGCAGCGAGAGGGTCACCGGCAAGGCCAGTGAAACCGATCGTCGATGCTCCAAGCGATCGTGCGGCTTCAAGAGCCCGGAGAATGTTTCGTGACGTGCCACTGGTGCTGATCCCGATGACACAGTCGGCGTCTCGGGTCAGCGCTTCGACTTGGCGGGAAAAGATCTCGTCGTGGGAGTAGTCATTTCCAAGTGCTGTAATAAGTGCGGAGTTGCACGGTAAGGCGATTGCAGCGAGTGGCCTTCGTTCACGGAGGAAACGCCCCACGAATTCAGCAGCAATATGCTGCGCGTCGGCAGCGCTGCCTCCGTTGCCGCAAAAATAAAGCGTACCCCCGTTTTCGAGGCAATGGGCTATGTGGTTGGCAATGCGAACCAGCAATGGCAGGTCGTTTTTGATCGCGGAGACAACGGCGATACTTTCCGCGAGACGCTCATCGAGAAGATTTCCACGGTTGGTCATTGTACCACCTCGGTTACACAGGTCAGGGTAACTTGGCGCGACCCACCCTACGAGAGAGTTGATGAGGAAGATGAACCCTCGATGCGGCGTGCTTCGATCACGAGCGGCCGTTTTCGCACATGGGTAAGCACAGCGCCCACGTACTCGCCAAGGAGACCGATCAGAAAGATCTGGACCGACCCAAGGAAGAAAATGCCGATCACCGCTGGCGCATAACCGGCAGGCAACGCTTGCCAGAAGGTCAGTTTGAGCAGCAGAAAGCCAAGGGCAACCACGAGCGAAAGCCCACTCAACACGAAGCCCATGATAGTCGCTACGCGGAGGGGAACTTTGGAGTGGCTCGTCAGGCCCAGCAGGGCAAGGTCGACCAGCGTGTAGACATTGTTTTTCGTGATACCGTGTTTGCGCAGCGGCTGATCATACGGAATCGTGACGTACGGCAGGCCGATCTCAGAGATCATGCCGCGACCGTAGGGATAGGGCTCGGCAAAGCCACGCATGATCTCAATCATGCGGCGATCGTACAGCCCAAAGCCGGTCACGTGTTCGAGTAATGGCACCTCTGCCATAGCGCTGGCGACGTGGTAGTACAAACTCCGCAGGGCAAAGAAGAACGGTGACTCGTGACTTGTTCTTTTTTGTCCGAGCACCGCACTCGCGCCCCTCTCCCACTGCTGGAGAAACTGCGGGATCAGTTCGGGTGGGTCCTGAAGATCGGTGCACATGCCGATCACACAGTCGCCCGATGCTTCCAGGAAGGCGTGAAACGGTGACCGTACGTGGCCAAAGTTGCGGGCGTTGACAATCAGTCGCACGCGTGGATCCCGCTGAATCAGCGCTGTGATAGCGTCCACGGTGCTGTCGGTCGATGCATTGTCAATGAAGAGAAACTCAAAGGTATAATGTGGGATTTCAGCGCAGACGGCCAACAAGCGGTCATAAAGTTCATCAACATTGTCTGCCTCGTTGTAGCAGGGCAGTACGACGCTGACGCGGCGGCCGCGGGGGAGGGGAGCCTCAGGCTCTCCGGAAGATTGCCACGGGACGCACTCAGGCCGATCGTTGGTGAAGGTATTCATGACAGGGTGAATCGTACTTCCGGGATCAATGAGAGGGGTGGTGGCGATGAAACTCACATGTTCGCCGAATCGCCTCATCGAGCGTGGTGGAAGGCGTTAAGAACAGTGCATCACGGGCTTTTCGGCAGGATGGTACATAGCGCTCCGCAGGAAGATTTCCCTCAGCCACGCGAGCCAGCGTAATCGCCTGCTCCTCCAAGTTGGCCGCACGTGCTACGTGTAGAGCAAGTTGCCGGAGCGACACGGCTTCCTCGCTGCCGACGTTGTAGGCTTGGCCGACAGTGCCCCGAAGCAGAATTGTAATCAACCACTCGACGAGATCGGCGGCATAGAGATAACTGCGAATGGGGGTGCCGTCACCGGCAATCTGGATTGGTCCGCCAGCGAGGCCATCGCGGATGAAGTTGCCGATTGCAAAGTGACGATCGAGTGGAAGGTGAGGGCCCACGAACGCAAAACATCGAGCGATCGTCACTGCGAGCGGGATCGCCGGCTCGGTCGCCGCGAGCCCGCAGAGAAATTCCCCCGCACGTTTCCCTTCTCCATAGGCGTTGCGGCGATCGAGTAGATTGGGACCACCGGTGTAATCCTCGGGAAGATGCGAGAACTCCGCTGGCTGTCGACCGTAGACCGCTCCGGAACTCGTGAAAATCATCCGTGAAACACGCTTTTCCATCGCAAGCGTGAGCACTCGGCGGGTGCCGGTGACGCACACATCGAACATCTCTTGGGGATTGCTGGAATTCAGGTTCGAGGCTGACTCGGTTGCGGCATGGATAACGTGGGTCACATCACCCGCGGGCACACGGAAGTCTCGGACGTCACCCGTGATCCATGTCACCGCCGGAGCGCTCGCCAAATGGGGGGTGCGTTCTGCAAAAAAAGCCGGATTCCGCGACACTGCAAGCACGCGGCACCCGAGAGAATATTCGTCATTGGCGGAAAGCAATGCTTCCAGAAGCCAGGTACCGACAAAGCCGGTTGCCCCCGTCAGCAGAATGGCAGAGCCTTTGAGGTCCGGCCACAACTGCTCCGTGCGATTCAGAAGTCCTCGAATATCGGCGGTGATGATTGGGTTGGCTGGCATTGGTGCGAGGCGGCAACCTCCGACAGGCTGAATCCGGCTCTACCCCCTTGTGAACCGCGACAGGGTGTCGATGACACGGTCGATCTGAATTGGCAAAAGTCCTGGATACACCCCGAGCCAGAGCGTGTTTTGCATGATGTAGTCGGCCGCGGGGAGATCGCCGACCACGCGTTGCGGCTTCTCTCTGTAGGCCGGCTGTCGCAGGAGGTTGCCCCCGAAGAGTTGGCGGGTGCCAATCTTCTGATCTTCGAGATAGCGGACGAGGTCACGGCGGTTGAAGGGGGCCGTTGGTCGAACAGACAATGGGAAGCCGAACCAACTTGGTTCAGAGCCGGGCGTAACGTCGGGAAGAACGAATACGTCTTGGAGCTGCTCGAGTCCGGCACGCAAGTGAGCGAAGTTGCGCTGTCGGGCGGTGATGAACCCAGCAAGTTTCTCAAGTTGTGCAACGCCCACCGCCGCCTGCATATCGGTCAGCTTCAAGTTGTAGCCGATGTGTGAATAGATGTACTTGTGGTCGTAGCCATGGGGGAGTTCACCCATCTGCCAATCAAACCGTTTGCCACACGTATCCTGGTGCCCCGGAGCACACCAGCAGTCACGGCCCCAATCTCGAAAACTTTCAATGAGTTTCTTGAGCGTCGAGGAATCGGTGAACACAATTCCCCCCTCACCCATCGTGATGTGATGGGCGGGATAGAAGCTGCATGTGGCCACATCGCCGAAGTGGCCGACGTGCCGACCGCCAAACGTGGCACCAAGTGAATCACAGCAGTCTTCCACAAGCCAAAGATCGTGCTGGCGACAGAAGGCGGAAACCGCTTCACAGTCAAATGGATTGCCGAGCGTATGCGCGAGCATCACCGCTCGAGTACGGTCGCTGACTGCCGCCTCCAGGTGGGAGACGTCGACGTTATAGGTAGCTCGTATCTCCGGATGCTCCACGTCGACGAATACCGGTACGAGGTTGTTTTGGAGAATTGGGTTCACCGTGGTGGGAAAACCTGCGGCAACCGTGATCACCTCATCTCCGGGCCTGAGTCGCTCACGATGAAGTTTGGGCGATGTGAGGGCTGTGAGGGCGAGGAGGTTGGCGCTCGACCCGGAGTTCACGAGGCTTGCATAGCGCACACCGACATATGCCGCAAATCGTTTTTCAAACTCATCGGCGAACCGGCCGGTAGTCAGCCAGAAGTCAAGCGCACTGTCTACAAGATGTTGAACCTCCCGCACATCAAACACGCGACCGGCAACCGGCACCACTTGGTCTGTCTCCCTCGGGTGGGGTGGAAAGGCGAGTCGGTAATACTCGGCGACCAGAGAGTGGATATGGGCACGGATTTCCTCAAGACTGGGTGCAGGGCTCTCCATCATGGGTTCGTCGCCTCTGAGGCTGAAGCAAACGCGGCATAATCCACCATGTCGGCAACGCAGAGCAAGCGAGCGGAACCTGGCTTGTCAAAAAATTGACGAAACCACGTGGCCGTTCGGCGGATGGCTTCGTGGGCCGAGAGCCGCGGTCGCCAGGCAAGTTTGCCCAGAGCCTTGTCGATTGACAGCCGGAGCACCGGGGTTTCGCGAGGAGCCCGCCGATCGTGCGTATGAACCCATGTCCCGGAGCCCCAACTGTCAATGAAGAGTTCGGTAAGGTCTCGAACGGAGAGGTCGTTGCCGGGTGTGGGCCCGAAGTTCCAGCCGGTAGACCACTGTGCCCCGGGCTCCGCAAGCATTGAGTCCGCCAAGGTGAGATAACCTTGAAGCGGCTCAAGCACATGCTGCCAGGGTCGGATAGCCGTCGGATTGCGGACTGGCACGGGGCGCGCTGCCGTGAGATGCCGCACGATGTCGTGAATAATGCGATCCTCCGCCCAGTCGCCACCTCCAATCACGTTGCCGGCACGCACCGTCGCCACCTGTACCCCATGATCTGTCAGGCGATCGGGAGGGAAAAAACTTTGCCGGTAGGCAGCGGTCACGAGTTCAGCGGCTCCCTTGCTTGCGCTGTAGGGATCGCGGCCACCCAGCGTGGCACACTCGTCGTGCGGTTTCCCGGAGTCATGCGGTTCGTAGCACTTGTCGCTTGTCGCCACGATCACGGCACAGGGGCCAGCGAGGCTGCGGACAGCATCCAGCACCGAGGCCGTGCCGATGACATTTGTCGAAAATGTGTTGAGTGGCTGGCGGTAGGAGCGATGAACGAGCGACTGCGCCGCCAGATGAAAGACTATCTCGGGCTGAGCAGCATGGACTGCCGCAGCCACTTGGTCCGCATTGCGAACATCAGCCTGGTAATGCGCGGTCACGAGTTCACGCACATCAGCCACAGCAAAGAGCGAGGGCTGCGTGGGTGGCGCAAGGGAATACCCCGTGACATGGGCGCCCAGTCGGTTGAGCATCATCACCAGCCACGAGCCTTTAAAACCAGTGTGACCCGTGACGAACACTCGCCTTCCCTTCAGGTGGTGCAATGGTGACATCACCAGACCTTCCAGGGCGCGGTACCTTCTTTCCACAGTTCGTTCACGTAGAGATAGTCGCGATAGGTGTCGACAGGGAAGAAAAAGCCGTGGTGCTGAAAGGCCATGAGTTGGCCCTCGGCAGTCAGCCGTTCAAGGGGTTGAGTCTCGAGGATCAGGGAGTCATCTCCGTCGAGGTAGTCAAAAATCCCTCGATTGAAGACGAAGAAACCCGCGCTCACCCATCCCTCCACTTTCGGCTTCTCAGCGAATTTGGTCACTCTGGAAAGTGAGTCGATCTGTGTGATTCCAAAACGGGAGACAGGCTGCACGGTTGTGACCGTGGCAAGTCTGCCGTGGGAGTGGTGGAAGGCAATGAGTTGGTGGATGTCGACATCGGAAAGCCCATCGCCATAGGCAACGATGAACGTGTCCGACGTGATGTATTTTTCGATTTGCGTGACACGTCCTCCGGTCATCGTCTCAGTACCCGTATCGGCGAGTGTGACTGTGAAATCAAACGGCTCGTGGTTGCCGTGATACCAGACTTCCCGGTGCCCGCCGATCGTGACCGTGCAGTCTTGTGTCATCGCCTCGTAGTTGAGGAAGTAGTCTTTGATCATGCTCCCCTTGTAACCCAGACAGAGGATGAAACGGCTGAGTCCGTGGTGCACAAACAGCCGCATCACATGCCAAAGCAATGGTCTGCCGCCAACCTCCACCATCGACTTCGGGCGGTATTCTGTCTCTTCGCGCATCCGCGCTCCCTGTCCACCGCAGAGAATCACAATATCCATTTGATACCTGGTGACCGAATTCGTGTGATGTCGTTGTCGAATGAGTGTACCAGCCATGAGAGCGGCAGAAACGCAGCAACCATGAGGGCATTGATTGTGAGACCAAGCATCCGCCCGGCGAGTGCGACGATGAATCCGACTCCAGTGGCCATAGGCACTGCTGCCTGGTAGAGGCTGTCGATGATCAACTCGACCGGACCGAGTCCGGCCATTGGGAGTGGCAGGAGGGCCGAGTATGTGGCCAACGGCATGATCAGACAATGCGCCGAGAGCGAGGGATGCGGCAGCCGCAGGCCACGGGCGATCAGCCACAGTGACGTTGCTCCCAAGGCATGAACCGCCATGGCATTCACGATGCTTCCGGCAATCATGGCCGGACGTTCGCGGAACCGATGCACTGCTTCCAGCATCGGCATCACGTGTCGATGCAGCCGCGGGAAGGAGCGAGTCCACGCCAAGAGAAAACTAGTAGGAAGGACAAGCCCGGTGATGATGATTGCTCCTCCTGCGACCACTGCTGTCCATAAGATCGGGAGCGTCGCAGTTCGAATTGCCTGCCATTGACCTGTTTCGGGGCTGATCAATGCGGCCCAGGCGGCAACACAAAAAAGAGAATAGAGCCCGATCACGCGATCGGCGAGAATCGTGGCCACGATGGCGGGCCGATGGATACGCCGCGAACGGCCGGTCGAGATTCCTCGGAAGACGTCACTTCCCGCCGATCCGATCGCCATAGCACCGAGCAACTGAGCCACGAGGCCCGCGGCCATGGCTTCCATCCATGTCAAGGGGGCCTGCACGACCCGCAGGAGCCAGTACCAGCGAAGGTGGTAGAGAAGCTGAGCCAGAACCGTGGTGCTGCCGGCGAGGAAAAGACTTGGCCAGTGGAATGAGTCGGGCGAAAGACGACGGAACGTGGGATCCTCGGTGAATCGCCACACCATGAGGAAGACCGCGAAGACAACGGTCAGCGATGTGGCAACACGGATCAGGCGCCACCAGTCGAATGCAAGCGAGTACACGATGTCAGACTCCTCCTTCCAAGCGTTGTCAGGAGAATCACACTCTGTCTATTCCCGAACTAGGTCCTGTCTGAAAAGGCTACCGTGGGCTCGAGAGCGAGTTGCTTTGGTCTCTGGAAGAATCTCGCGCGACCAAAGTATCGGATGTCCAACGTATAGTAGTTTGCTGGGATTGGAAGCCTCTGTCGCCCGTGACATAATCTTTGCATGGGCTGCTCTGAAGGGTTGGAGTGGGATTGAAAGTGGAGGAGAGAGTGCAATGGGAGTTGCCGAATGAGTGATAGTCGTGCGTATGCGGCACTCGGCATGCTGCTGATCATTGTGGGTGACCTCATCATCGCTCGAGGAGCACGAGCCGCTGACGACACCCAGGCTCGTGAGCACCTCCAGGCCGCCGAAGAACAGTATGCCAAGGGCGAGTATCTTGCGGCCATCGATGAGTGCTACTTCGCGATCCTCGAGAAGCCTGATTTTTTTGAGGCCCACTACCAACGGGGCCTCGCCTATCTCGGCCGCCACGAGTACGACAAGGCGATCCGCTCGTTCGATCGGGCACTTGCCATCGATCCGAAGTCAGCCCGCGCCCTCAGCGATCGCGGCTTTGCTCAGGGAGCCAAGGGCCACTTCGATGCCTGTATCGCCGATCAGGAAAAGGCCCTTGCGATCGATGCCAATCTCCCACGGGCCTACGCCCGCCGCGGTGCTGCCCGGGCTGCCAAGAGCGACCCGGCCAAGGCACGCCAGGATATCGACAAGGCTCTGTCACTCGATCCGAGCCTTGGAGAGGCTCTGTGCGACCGAGCGATGCTCAAGGCCATGAAGGGCGACATCAGCGGAGCTGCCACGGACGCTGAGGCTGCCATCCGGGCCGAACCGCGACTGGCCCGCGGCCACTGGGAACGGGGTGTACTCTGGATGCGGCAGGGCAACGGCGTTGCTGCCGGCACATGCCTCGATGAGGCGATCCGCCTCGATCCGCGGAGCGCCGATGCGTTTCTGGCGCGCGGCCAATTGCGGCTTGCGGCCAAGGAATATGAATCGGCTCGCGATGACTTTTCCAAGGCGATCACACTCGCCCCGAAGCTTGCCGTTGCCTTCGCCGGTCGTGCGGAAGCCCACAAGCGGCTGCGGGAGACGGCGGCCGCGAAGGCTGATCTGGAGATGGCGCGGGATCTGCAGCCGGTCGATCTGAGGACCAAACGGCGGGCCGTGACCACCTCAACGCTGCCACCACGTTTCGAGTTGCTCTCGGCCGGTGTTGATCCTGATCGCCATACCGCCACGGTTACCGCCGCGAGAAAGATTGACGCGCTCGTAGCAGCCAACTACTCGACCCACGCAGTCGAGCCGATGCCACGCACCGACGACTCGCAGTTTGTGCGTCGGATCTACCTCGATACCACCGGCCGTATTCCCACCTACAAGGAAGTGAATGCATTTCTGCACTCACGGGATCCCGACAAGCGGACCAAGCTCATCGACGAACTGCTGGGAAGCGATGACTATGCACTGCACTTCTTCAACTATTGGGCCGATGTCCTCCGCTACCGAGACACGCTCGGCCGGGACGTTCGCGGCGAGCCGTGGCGACAATGGATCAAGCAGTCCTTGGCCGAGAACAAGCCGTGGGACGACATGGTGCGTGAGATGCTCACCGCCGAGGGGCTTGCCTGGGAGAATCCCGCCACGGGCTACCTGCAACGGGATCCCGGCATGACGCTGGATGTGGTTAACAATACCGTGCGGATCTTCCTCGGCACCCGCATCGGCTGCGCCCAGTGCCACAACCACCCGTTTGATTCCTGGACGCAGCGGCAGTTCTACGAAGCGGCGGCCTTTATGGTCGGCACCGGCACACGGGTTGGCGGGGGTGACAAGCGGTTTTTTCAGGAAGATCCAGTGCGGCGGCTCCGCGCGGAATTCGCGGCTCTTGAACAGGAGGAGGAGGACCGCCGACAGCGATCCTATCCCTTCGATCGGCATGTGACTGTGAACATGATGGTCGTCCACGACAACGTTGCCAAAAAACTGGCGCTTCCGACGGCGTACGCCTATGAAGATGCCACGCCCGGCAGCGTCGTGGAACCGAAGGTGCTCTTCGGCCCCGAACTCCGCCCGGAGCCGGGCGAGACACCCCGGCAGACGTTTGCCCGCTGGCTGACTGCGGCCGACAACCCGCGGTTTGCCCTCACGATCGCCAATCGCCTCTGGAAGCGGAGTTTCGGAGCCGGTCAGATTGAGCCCGAGGATGACATGAGTGATTCGACCGTCGCCGAAAATCCAGCCCTGATGGCGTTTCTCGAGGCGTTGATGCGTGATGTCGATTTCGACATGAAGGAGTTTTTGCGGATCATCTACAACACTGAGACCTACCAGCGGCAGGCGTATGACCAAGAGGTGGCAGCCGGCACGCCGTATCATTTTCCGGGGCCCATGCTGCGGCGAATGTCGGCCGAGCAGGCCTGGGACTCGATTCTCACGCTGGCGGTCTTTCCGGTCGAGTATCGGGAGCCACCGGCCAGCCTCTATGCTCAGGCGGTGGCCGTCGACCTCGAAAAGCATTCTGCGGAGGATGTTGTGACGGCCCAACAGAAGGTGGCAGAGTTTGATCGACTCCGCCGCGACATGCAGAAGCCCTACACCTACAAGGGCAACCTGCTCGCCCGGGCAGCGGAACTCCCCTCACCTCTGCCCCCGAATCACTTCCTGCGGATGTTTGGCCAATCGGATCGTGAGCTGATCCAGGCCTCCTCAACATGGGGCTCCGTACCGCAGGTGCTCTTCATGTTCAACGGGCAGATCTCCCACATGCTGCTGGAGAAAAACTCCACAATCTACAAGACGATCGTGCGGAAAAAGACCGTGCATGATGGCGTGGAGGCCGTGTTTCTCACGATCCTATCCCGCGAGCCGTCGGAGGAAGAGTCGGCGGCTGCCATCAAGGAAGTGAAGGCGGACGGTCCGGCCGGCTACGGCAACGTGGTCTGGTCGTTGATCAACACGCGGGAATTCCTGTTTATCCAGTGAGGCGGCCTTCGCCGGCCGATCGTGATGCGAGAATATGCTTCCCAAATGGATGCCCTCAGCCGGCGTCACCTCCTCGCCATGGCGGCGCGGGCCGCCCTCGGTGTGGGCATGGTTCCCGCGATCGGGAGCCTTGCCTCCGCTGCTCCGGTCGTGCGAAAGGGAAAAGCGAAGCGGCTCATCTATCTCTACATGGCCGGCGGGATGAGTCACCTCGACACGTTCGACCCCAAACCGGGCGCCGAGAGTCAGGGGGAGACCGCTGCGATTGGCACCAACGTGCCCGGTGTCCAAGTGGGTGAGTTCCTGCCAATCCTCGCGCGGCAGTGTGATCGGCTGGCGATCATTCGCTCGATGACCACCCAGACCGCCGACCATGAGCAGGGCGAATACCTGATGCGGACGAGTTACGAACAGATTGCCACCGAGCGGCATCCGTCGCTCGGGCCGTGGATTCAACGACTCCTCGGCCGACACAACACGACGCTCCCCGATACCGTACTCATTGGGGCGTCGCCACGACACCCAGCAGCGGGCTTTCTCGACCCGACATTCAGTCCGCTGCCGATCGGCGACCCAAACAAGGGTCTGGAAAACACGACGAGTCCGTCGTACCTGACCGAGCAATCGTTTGCCAAGCGGATGGAACTGATTGATACCTTCGACCGCCAGTTTCGCCGGAGGTATCCCCTGCAGGCGGTCCAAAGCTATACCGACTTCTATGATCAGGCCACGCACCTGCTCTCAAGCGGTGAGTTGAAGGCCTTCGATCTCCGTGAGGAAAAGGATGCTGACCGTGATCGCTATGGACGCACCTCATTCGGTCAGGGCTGCATGCTCGCGCGCCGGCTGATCGAGCATGATGTCCGCTGCATTGACGTGACCCTCGGTGGCTGGGACATGCACAACAGCCTTTGGGACCCGGCCACGCTGCCGGCCCGCGCGGGTTTGCTCGATCAGGCGGTCGGGGCATTGCTCGATGACCTTGCCGCAAGGGGCCTGCTCGACGAGACGCTGGTGGCGGTGGCGACCGAGTTTGGGCGGTCACCCCAGGTCAACTACACGGGAGGCCGCGATCACCATCCTGCTGTGTTTTCGGCGGTGCTCGCTGGCGCGGGCATCAAGGGGGGGGTGGCCTATGGCAGGTCCGATGCGGATGGCCATGGCGTTGATGAAGATGGTGTTGATCCGGCGGATCTCAACGCCACGATTGCCGCAGCGATGGGGCTGCCTCGGGAAGAGGTCGTGATGTCACCGACGCTGCGGCCCTTCAAGGTTGCTCATGACGGCACTCCGATCATGCAGCTGCTTTCGTAACGTGCTTGGCGGTGTTCATCACATCAGTACCAGATGCCTCCGCGCACCAGAAACGTATCGGTCGGGTGGTAGTCGGCCGTGTCGGTGATGTAGTACTCCACCAGCCGGCCCGTCACCCAGCCTGTTTCGAGTCGCCAGTTGACGCCTAGATCGGCCGGCCGCCGCTCCCAGCCAAGGAGCAGCCGATAGTCGTGATAGACGACGATGTCGTCAGCCCCGCTATCACGTTGCACCGCCCACTGGTTGCCGCCGAACTCACCGGCCAGATAGATCCATTGAGCAGCCCGGTCACTCTCGGCCACTCGCCAGGCCAGCCGCGGCCGGGGAAAGATCAACTCGAATCGCCGGTCATCGGCCGGTGTCCAGAGCAGGCCGCCGGCCGGCAGGATGTTGACGTCGTAGCGGTCAAGGTAGATCACGCCCGCAACAACGCGGAGATCATCACGGGCCTCCCAGGCCCCGAAGCCATGACCCGTGATCCGTAAGGCCTGAGCGGAATCGTTGACAAAGTCGCTGTACCAGCCCGGTGCCACAGCCAGATCCACACCGAATCGCTCACCGAGTTTCGAGAGCCATCGGACCTGGAGCCACGACTCGTAGAGTTGCGGTGGCAGCCCCGGATCCATCGGGCCGCTTGCCTCGTCAATGAACGTGGTGCCGAATCCGGGCGTGATCAGGAGCGGCGACTCAACCGTGGGGGCTGGCATGCCGATGGTGAGGCTCGCGTCGAGCGTGAGCAGGCCGAGGCCCCCGGATCCCAGACGCGGCAGTTCGGTGAGCGTGAAGATCGCCTGCTGGAGTGGGCCGGGCTTGGCCCCGGGAGGGAGTTTGCGGCCGGCCGGGGGCACAAACTCTTGCGGCGGTTGGCCGGGCGGGGCGACGTCGTCGGGAAGGAGCGGC
>JAQBZA010000325.1 GCA_027622795.1 Planctomycetota bacterium
TCGGGCTGCCGACGGTGAGTATCTCGTGCTCGAGGACAACGGCCGCACCCCGTCGGGAGTGAGCTACATGCTCCACAACCGGCAGGTGCTGAAGCGGGTCTTCCCGGCCCTCTTCAACGACTACGACGTGTTGCCCAACGACGACTACCCGGCGGCCCTTCTCGACGTGCTGAAGTACATCGCCCCCGAGTCGGCCGCGACGCCGACGGCCGTGTTGCTCAGCCCGGGGATGTACAACTCGGCCTACTTTGAGCACAGCTTTCTGGCCCAGCGGATGGGGATCGAGCTCGTCGAGGGCCGCGACCTGTTGGTCGATGCCAATCGCGTCTTCATGCGGACCACGCGGGGCCTGCAGCGGGTCGACGTGATCTATCGCCGCATCGACGACGACTTTCTCGATCCCCTCACCTTTCGGCCCGACAGCGTCCTCGGTGTGCCGGGTCTGGTCAACGCCTACCGTGCCGGCAATGTGGCCCTCGCCAACAGCATCGGCACCGGGATCGCCGATGATAAGGGAATCTATCCCTTCGTGCCCGACATGATCCGGTATTACCTCAAGCAGGATCCGCTCCTGAACAACGTCGAGACTTTTCGGCCCGAGGTTCCAGAGCAGCTGCAGCATGTGCTGGCCAATCTCGACACCCTCGTCGTGAAGCGGGTGAACGAGTCGGGGGGCTACGGAATGCTCGTCGGACCAGCCTCGACAGCCGAGCAGCGGGACGAATTCCGGCGGGCGATTCGGGCCAATCCGCGGGATTTCATCGCCCAGCCCACGATCCAGTTGTCGACGCATCCGACGTTTGTCGACGGGCGGCTCGAAGGGCGGCACCTCGACCTGCGGCCGTTCGTGCTGTGTGGCGAACGCGTCGTCGTCACGCCGGGTGGCCTGACGCGAGTCGCCCTCCCGAAGGGCAGCCTTGTCGTGAACAGCTCGCAGGGGGGCGGCAGCAAAGACACCTGGATCCTGGCCCAGACTGGTCGGATGTGAGGCCATGATGCTCAGTCGAGTCGCCGACGCACTGTTTTGGACGGGCCGCTACCTTGAGCGGTCGGCCTGCCTCGCTCGTGCCGTCGACGTCACCTTCAGCCTCGATCTCGATCTCCATGGCGTACTCTCCAATCCGGTGGAGCTGGAGTGGAACGCCCTGCTCTCGATGCTCCGGCAGTCGCCTCCGCCAGCCGGCGACGGCGAACATCCGGTGGCCGCCGTCCAGCGGTGGCTGCTGGTCGATCTCGGCAATCCCGGCAGCGTGATGGCCTGCGTGAACCGCGCTCGTAACAACGCCCGCAGCATCCGCGGCTCGATCAGCCCGCAGATGTGGCGGGAGCTCAACAAACTCCATTGGCGGCTCTCCGACGGGGCCTTTCAAGCGGCCGTGGCCGAGTCGCCGCACGATTTCTGCGAAGAGACGCAGGTGGGCGTGCTCCTGTGCCACGGTGTCTGTGATGCCACGATGAGCCACGACGAGGGCTGGCACTTCATCCAGCTCGGCACCTATCTCGAACGGGCCGACAAGGTGCTGCGGATTCTCGACTCCAAATTCGGCCTCCTCGAACGAGGCGATGGGGCCGACCTGCCGGTTCGTAATCTCCAATGGGGGGCGGTGCTCAGGCAGTGTCGGGCCTACGAGGCCTACCAGCGGCTCTACATCAGCCGCGTGGAGCCCGAGCGGGTGGTGGAGTTTCTCCTCGTCAATGCCGACTTTCCGAATTCGGTGCGGTTTTGCCTTGACCGGGTTCTTGATTCGCTCACGGAGATCAGCGGCCGCCTGCCGGGCCGCTGCGACAGCGACGCCATGCGGACGCTCGGCGGCCTCGTCAGCGAACTCACCTACCTCGACAGCGACGAACTCGACGGTGAGCGGCTGCACTCCCTGCTCAGTGACTCGCTCGGCCGCTGTGGGCGGATCGGCCAACTGCTCCAGCAGCAATACTCCCTTCAATAACTTTTGGCATGACCAATCCTTGGCGGAGGCCCGGCGATGATCCTCGAGATCCAGCATGAAACGCTGATGGAATACACCGCGCCGGTCACGGAATGGCAGTGTGAACTGCGGATGGAGCCGGTGAGCGATGCCCTGCAACGCTGTCACTCGTTTCAGGTCACGATCAGCCAGCCGACCACCGTGAGCACCTATGTCGACGGCTTCGGTAACCATGTGCACCACTTCAATCTGCTCAAGCCCCACACCGCGGTGCGGGTGCTGGCCGCGAGCATCGTGCAGACGGAAGAAGTGGCGGTGAGCCCAATGGCCAGCCAGGTGATGTTTCCCCTGGAAGAGGAGCGGCTGCCGCTCGACACGCTCGATGCCCTGCCCCTCCGCGGGCCGGTGCGGGATACGCCGCTCCTTGCTCCCCACCTTGAATCGCTGCGGCCGCAGCCGCGGATGCGGGTCGGCATGTGGGTCTGCCAGGTGGCGGAATATGTCCGCGGGCGGTTCGACTATGCCCAGCATGTCACCGATGCCACATCGCCGATCGATCATCTCCTCACCCATGGCAAGGGCGTCTGTCAGGACTTCACCCACCTGATGATCGCGATCCTCCGCTCCTACGGCGTGCCGGCCCGCTATGTGAGCGGCTACGTGCATCGCCCCGGAAAGGAATCGCAAAGCCATGCCTGGTGCGAGGTGTGGCTGCCCGACGCCGGCTGGCTCGGGTTTGATCCCACCAACGGCTGTCCGGTCAACAGTCACTACGTGAAGACCGCAGTCGGCCGTGACTTCTCCGACGTGCCGCCCAACAAGGGCACCTACCGGGGCAGCGGCGACGAGCGGATCGAGGTCCGAGTAGCCACCCGCCCGCTCGACCGGCTCCCGTCGCTCTCCTGGCACGACCAACTCGCCCCCCTCGACGCGCCGCTCCACGCGGTGCTGCGGTCACCGCCGGTCTACGAGGCTGACGACGCCCGGCCGCTCGACGCCATGCAGCAGTAACCCCCGCCGTCACTCGGCCGCCATCACCAGCGGCAGCTCGACCTCGATCGCCGTCCCCTGCCCCGGAGACGAGCGGATCACCGCCTCGCTGCCGACCATGCGCGCCCGCTGCCGCATCCCCTCCAGGCCGAAGCGGTTTTCCGGCACGTTGGCCGGATCAAAGCCGACGCCATTGTCACGAACAGCCAGCCGAATCCGTCGCTGTGGCTCCTCGCCGACGGCCTCGAGGGAGACCTCAACCTGGCTGGCCGCCGCATGCCGTCGGGCATTGGCGAGCGACTCCTGCGCGATGCGGAAGATCGTCGTCTCCAACTGGGCCGTGAGGCGGCCGGCAGGCAGGTCGTGCTTGAATGTCACCTGCGGCACGTCGATGCGGGCATCGGCTATCAGTGACTCGACCGCCTCGATGATTCCCAGCTCATCGAGCGTCGGCGGCCGCAGCCCGCTGATGAGCCGCCGCGATTCATCGACGGCGGCGCGGAGCAGCCGCAGGCTCTCATGCAGTTCACGGCCCGGGCCGGCCGGCCCGGCGGCATGCTCCAGCGCCTGCAGGTGCATCATGGCCCCCGCCAGAAACTGGGCCAGCCCGTCATGGATCTCGTAGGCGACGAGCTGTCGCTCCCGCTCCTGGATCTCCAGCATCTGCCGCAGCACCTGCCGCTCCCGGTGGAGCGCATCCTGTGACTTCTTGAGCGCGAGCGTATCCTCCGAATAGACCAGGGCAGCCACCACCCGGCCGTCGATCACGACCGGCACACCCCGCGCCGAGAAATGCGCCACCTCCCCTGACAGGAGGCGGCCGGGGAACTCACGGGCTTGCATGGTGCCTGTCGAGAAGACCTGCGCGATGCTCTTGTGGATCGCGGCCTCGATATCGGGGGTGGCAAAGTCGCCGGGGCTCCGGCCGACGACGTCGGCGGTTGAGCGTCCTTCCTCGGCGCGATTTGCGAAGAGAATGGTGCCCTCGCGATCGATCACCAGCATGAAGCCTGTCACTGCCCGGCAGGCGGCGTCCCAGAGGGCGGCCGCAGCGGGGAGCGGTGCTGGGGAGACGGCGTGGTGCGGGGGATCGGAAGCCATGGCGATAGTCTACGGTTGCGGCTCTGCTGAAAAAGCAACATCTCGCTAATGCACGGGTGGCGGCCTGTGGTCGTGGGTTCGGGGCTGCCCGTGCCCCGTCGCCGGACGTTCGCTCCGGCCCTCCAGGCCTGCGCTCACTCTCTGCCAGCTTCGCTTTCGGCATCCTGCCTTCGCTCGCTGCCAAAGCCGGCTCCCGGGGCACGGGCAGCCCCTCACGGATTCATTTGCGGCCTTTGTCAAGCAACACTGT
>JAQBZA010000326.1 GCA_027622795.1 Planctomycetota bacterium
CGTGCGGGTGTCCTGCCAGACAATCGCGTTGTGGACAGGCTCGCCCGTCTGCCGATCCCAGAGGATGGCGGTCTCCCGCTGGTTGGTGATGCCGATGGCGGCGACATCGCCGGCGGCGAGGCCCGCCTTCTCGAGCACTGCCCGGCCACAGGCGAGCTGACTGTTCCAGATATCCTCCGGATCATGTTCGACGATCGACAGATCGGCCGACTGCCCGCTGGCCGTCGTACCCGCAGTCGATCGGGTGTGTTGCGGAAACTCCTGCTGGGCCACGGCGAGCGGCCGCCCGAGCGGGTCGAAGAGGATGGCCCGACTCGAAGTCGTGCCCTGATCGAGGGCCATCACGCACCGGGCCGCGGTGGAACGAGAAGTCATTGTTGCATCTCCACAGAAAAGCCTTTCCACCCGGTTTTGTCGTGTCGTAGGCTAGGATTTCCAGGCAGACCGATCCGGTTGAGAAGAATACCCGATGGCAATCCGCGGCCGTCACCTCTGGCGCAGCATGTCACTCACAGGCCTTGCCTGTGCGTTCCTCGCGGTCGCAGCCGTCGCGGAGCCGCCCGTGCACGCCACCTGGACGGCCCAACCGGTTCGCCTGGTGGCCGCCCAACTCTCCCGTCTGGCCGGCAAACCGGTCGTGCTCGATCGCCGCCTCGATCCCACCACGGCGATCACGCTTGTCGCCGCCGGCGAGCCGTGCGACGCCGTGCTCACTGCCATCGCAACCCGCGCCGGTGGGCAGGTGATCGATCTGGCCGAGACGATTCGCATCGCGCCGCCAGCCGTGACTGGTCGCTGCGTGGCCGCCGAACAGACGCGAGCGCAGGAGATCTCCCGCCTCCCGAAACCGCAGCGGAATGCCCTTGCCGAGGCGGCGGCCTGGCAATGGCCGGCTGGCAGCCGACCTCGCGACCTTGTGGCCACGGCGGCAGCGGAGGCGGGAATCAAAATCGACGGGCTCGACCGCATTCCCCACGACCATTTTCCAGCGGCCGACCTCCCACCGCTAACGCTTGCCGATCGGCTCGATCTGATCCTGTTTCATTTCGATCTCCGCATGGCCTGGTCTCGCAGCCCCACCGGCGCGCGGCCACGAGGCAGCATCGTGTCGCTCCCCGATGCCACGGCAGCAGCAGCGGCGCCGCCGGCCAAGCGACCCCCGCGACAGCGGCCCCCACAGCCCTCCGGCACGCAGCAGGTCTACACGCTGCGGCTCGAGGCGCCCTTGGAAGAGGCTCTCACGGCGATCAGCCGTCAGCTCAGCCTGCGGCTTGACCTCGATGTGGCCTCGCTTGCAGCCCAGGGAATCGCTCCTCGTGAGATCGCGCGGGCCGATGTGCGATCGGCCACCCGCGATGCACTCCTCGACGCGATCCTCACGCCACTCGCTCTTTCATACCGCATTCATGAGGGCACGCTCCGCGTGTGGGCCAAACCATCACGGTGATGGCAACACCTTCGACCATGCGGCCCGCCCACGAATCGCGGTCAGGTTGCGTCGCGAAGGTTCATGCTTGGGATCGAGGCGTAGCGCCATCTCATAGGAACGCATTGCATCGGCAAGCCGCCCCTGACGGGTCGCGGCCACACCGCGGTGAAACCAGGCCCGCACATCCCGCGGGTCGTGCCGAATGGCATGGTCAAAGTCTCGCTCAGCCTTCCCCGGCTCACCCGCCTGCAGATAGGCCAGGCCGCGGTTGAGATAGGCCAGCAGGAAGGTGCGGTCGCGACGAATCGCTTCGGAGTAGCTGCTCACGGCCTCGAGAAGGTGGCCCCGTTCGATGGCGGTGAGCCCCCGCCACAACTCCGGACGGGGATCGTCGTAGGCGATCACCGCGGCATCGGCGAAGTCTTCGGTAGCGATCCCAAACATCCCCAGATGAAACCAGGCGATGCCCCGTCGCAGCAGCAGCTCTGGATCATCGGGGCTGATCGCCAGCCCGCGGGAGCAGAGATCGACAGACCGCTCGAGGTCGCCCTGCCGCCGTGCCTCGAGAGCCTCCTGAAGACGCTCTGCCGCTTCCTCCTCCCGGGCTGAGGGAGGCATTGCGGTGCCGCCCGAAGGAGGAAGCGGCGCAGTGGCGGCCTCCGGAAAAGGCACCGGAAGCTGCACTTCCTTCGCCGGCGATGGTGGCGCGGGAGCCGGCAGCGGCGGCACCGGCTGGACTTCGCCGCGCCAGCGGAGCGGATGAAGTTCGCCGGCAAAGGGATCGGAAGTGTCGGCCGCTCGTTCGGACCGCTCCGCCGGCTGGGCATGGACGCGATCAAACAGTGTCACTGCCACCGCGATGACAACAGAGGCCGCCACGAGGAACACTGTCGCGGATGAGCGGGCCATGACGCTGGAGGGCCGAGCATGCTGCCGCGGCCGGCGAGAAAAAAGAAATGGCATACCGTCTTTCGAGAAGACGGCAGATTCTACGCAACCGGGGCGGCCAGCAGGCCACCGAGCCGCTCGTGGATGCCCTGGCGAATCTGTCCGGCGAACATTGAGGCCATGCCGGGCAACTGGACTTTTACCACGACCTCGCTGTCGAGCACCTCGATCTGTCCGTTGAACTGCATTCCCATCACCTTCAGGCCCACCGTCATTCGGTCGGCATCGACCCACTCTGCCGCGATCGGCCCCACCTGCGGTTCATACTCGGATCGTGCCCGGGCGAGCCCTGCGTCAATCCGGCGATGGATCTCCTCACGACTGAGGGAGTGGGGGACGCGAAGTTCGAGCGGTGCCATGCGAGGGTGTCTCCAAGAGGTCGACTGCAGCGGCGGCGCGACGCACGAGTGCCGCATCGACCGGGCCGAGCCTCGTATTTAAACACACAGCCGAACGTAATGCGACCACATCCGGCCGGAGGCGGCGGACCTGCGAAATCGCTTCCAACTGCAGCCGGCCGGCGACTGCCACCGCCATCCCAGCGCGGCGGGCTACGGCTATCCAGGTTTCCAGATCAGTCCACGAGCAGGCATGGAGCAGGTCGGGGCCGGACTTGTCGGCGGTGTCTATTAGCAGCACGCCACTGGAACCCCGGTTCAATTGCCCGCCATTGAGAGGCTCCGCTGCCTCAATGATCTCGAGTGGATTGGGAGCAGCGACGCGGTCCCAATCGGCGTAGGCCACTGCCACTCGCGTGATCGTCGCCGCGAGCTCGTTCATCACGTCATGAAATGCCGGCTGCCAGGCCGAGCCAGCCAAGCCGGCAAGGCCCACCTTCACCGCGGCCGGCCGTGCCCCCGGAGCGGGCCCGTCCGCCGCGGCGATCGCGGCCAGCCAGCGGTGAATCGTGCCGGGGGAGGCCAGCTCATCACGCAGTTCCCCGGCCGCCACCGTCCATGCCGCCCGTTGTCCGACCGTTGCCGCCACGGCCGCCACAGCTGCTGGCGAGGCGGCGCCGAGTGATCCGACCGCCGGATCTTTCACATCGATGATCGCTGCACCGCCGGCGAGGGCAGCCTCCGCCTCCCCCGCGTCTCGCACACTCACCAGCAGCCCCCGCCAGATCATGCGCCCGCCTCTGCCGCCACGGCCCGCTTCGCAGCCACGAGGCGACTGCCCAGCTCTTTGACCAACTGCGGCGAAAGCGGCTCACACCAACGGCCGTCGAGCACGAGGTAGGAGTCATCCCATGTCGCCCAGGGAGTGAACGTGTCGCCGGCACGATAGTCGACAGCGCGTTCGGCGAGCCGGATCACGAGCGTGCCGACACGAAAGGCCGCGTGCTCGCTGCATGTCGGCGATCCGTCGGCATTGACCGGATTCGAGCCCGGAAAAAAACATTCGACCACAGCCAGCGGCAGCTCCCGCCGCACCAGCGGCGACACCTGCACGAGCAGCCGATCACCCTCTCGCACGAGCCGCGGCCGCGCTGCAGCCCAGGCCAGCAGCATCAGCAACGAAGCTGCCGACGCGGCGATCGCGGTGATGATCCACCAGCCCACGGCCTCACCGTCTCCTCGCAGGGCCTGGAGCACCGCGATCAGGGCTCCGCCGTCGAGCAGCGTGGCCGCGGCGCCGAGGATCATGGCGATGCGGACGTTGCCCCGTAGCCACACCTCAGGGCCCCCGTGTGACGCCACGGCGGTGGCGGTGTCATTCATCCTTTCGCAATTCCTCTGAACTGCCTACCATTGTCGCGGATTCATTGCCCGCCGGAAGTTGAAGTGTCATGCACGACTCACACCACGCTCCTGCCTCGTCCAATCCAACGTGGGCGCTGCTCGGATTCGGCATCGCCCTAGCGGCGTATGCGGTGG
>JAQBZA010000327.1 GCA_027622795.1 Planctomycetota bacterium
TGGCTCGCCGTTGATCGTGAAATTGGTCGGGGCGTCGGCGGCGCTGCCGGCGGCCGTCGGGGTGCCGATGAATCCAAAGGCGATGGTGCGGCCGGGGTCGAAGGCTGCGTTGTAGCCGGCATTCGAAATCGTGTAGCGGGAGCCCTCCCGTGACACGACCCGCGCATCCCAGATCGACGTGATGTCGGCGCCGTAATCAAACGACACCGTCCAATCGCCATACGACTGCGTGTCTTGGTTGGCGAGCGTCAGCCCGCCCTGGAAGCCGCCGCCCCAGTCGTTGACCACCTCGTAGCCGGCCACGACGGCCGCCAGGAGAGCTCGCTGCTCGAGCGATTCCGGAGCCAGTCGGTCGGCCTGCTTGTGGAGGCGGCGGTGTTGGCGGATCGCCGCCCGTCGGGCCTGTCGGGTCAGCCGGCCGGAGAAGGTCTTGCCGGCCCAGCCGGCGACACGGTCGAAAAGGGCACGCGAATCCATGGCAGTCTCCCATTCATGGTGTGGAGTCCACTCGGCTCGCCGTGTGACGAAGCGATCGGCCGCCCACCGATCATCGCCATGCCTCTGACTCCTTCATTCCTACCCGCCTCTACGGCGTTCGCAAGGAATCGGTGCGAAAAAATTCCCCGCGGCCTGAGGTGCTTGGTCATCGCGGAGGGCCGCGGCCGGGGGCCAATGGCCCGCCTCCGGTCTGGGCAGTACACTCTTTTATGAAGCCCCCTCAGACGACCTGTCGTTACCAACCAATCTGGCCTTCTAAGCCTGCCCCCCACAAGGAGTTGAACCGTGAATCGCTGCGTGCCTTTGGTGCTGGTTTTCGTTGTTGCGGTGTGGATCGTGGGCGTTGCCGAGGCGGCGCCGCCAGTGACCGAAATTTCAACCGCTGTGCATGCCGAGCCGACGGGAATGGAACCTCTCTTCAACGGCAAGGATCTCTCGGGCTGGGATGGCGATCCGCGCTTGTGGAGTGTGCGAGATGGTGTCATTCATGGCGAAACCACTCCCGAAAACGCGGCCAACGGAAATACGTTTCTGATCTGGCAGGGGGGGGAACTGGGTGACTTCGAGGTACGGCTCTCGTTCCGCTGCAACGCAGTGAACAACTCTGGCATCCAATATCGATCGCGGCACATCACCGATGAAAAAGCCCGCAACAAGTGGGTGGTTCGCGGGTATCAGCATGAAGTTCGCAACGAGAACAAGTTTCCGAACGTGCCGGGCTTCATCTATGACGAGGGGGGCAAACGCGGGCGAATCTGCCAGGTCGGCGAGAAGGCAACGTGGGAGGCCGACGGGAAGAAGGTGGTCGGCACGCTGATCGACGAGGAAGAGTTCAGGGGACTCATGAAGATTGATGACTGGAATGACGTCGTCATCCGGGCGGAGGGCAACCATATCCGCCACTGGCTCAACGGTCGCCTGATTCTCGATTTCACCGATAATGAGCCGAATTTGGCACTCGCCAAGGGGGTGCTGGCGCTGCAGCTTCACGCCGGTAAGCCCATGTGGGCGGAGTTTCGCAACATTCGCCTCAAGCGGTTGTAGAGGGCAAGCGACGGGCTGGCTCAAGGGAACTTCCCGGCTCGTTTGGCTCTGAAAATCCAGTGTGTTGACATTGCCTCCAGAGGCTTTTAGATTTCGGGGCTCAATCCCGCAGCGCCGGGCGTAGCCAGATTCGGCTGCGAGAGGCGTCGCGAAAAAGGTCGGTCCCGGCGGATTCATCCGTCGGGGGGCCTTTCTTCCGGGTGGCGTGGCTTCAGTGCCGCTGCAACCCTGCGATCGATTGGACGGCGCATCCCTGACGGGACGCGCGGATACCGAATTGTTTTTGGAGTGTTACCGTGGCCGGTCCGACGCAGGAAATCATTCGCATTCGCATGGAAGCCTACGACCATGCCGTGCTCGATCAGAGTGCGGCGGAGATCGTTGACACCGCCAAGCGGACGAATTCCGAGGTGCATGGGCCGATTCCGCTGCCCACGCGGATCGAACGCTACACGGTGCTCTCCGGCCCGCACATCGACAAGAAGGCCCGGCAGCAGTACGAGATTCGCACCCACAAGCGGGTGATCGACATCGTTCAGGCCACCGCCAAGACGATCGAGGCTCTCAATAAGCTCAGTCTGCCGGCTGGCGTCGACATCAAGATCAAGGCATCGTCGCGGTAGCGGACCGCCCGGCCACAATCCTTTACACCACTTTTTGGAGCGCACGAACAGGCATGCTTGGAAGGCGTTGCAGGTAAGGCCCGGAACTTTCCGCCGGTGGGTGGATGAAGACAGTTCCTGGTACTCCTGCAGCCGACGGCTTCGAGCGTGATCGCGAATTGAGGTGGGCGCCGCTCGCGTCGCCCCTCTGATTTGCCGGCGAAACAACCATGGCTGCAACCGAGACTGCCCCCGCCGCGGGTGCCGAAAAGGCCGGGAGAAAAGGGCTTTTGGGCCGCAAGATCGGGATGACGCAGGTGTTTGATGCCGACGGCACGGTGGTGCCGGTGACCGTGATCGAGGCTGGTCCGTGCCCTGTGCTCCTCGTGCGAAACGTTGATCGCGACGGCTACTCGGCCGTGCAGATCGGCTTTCGCGACAAGCCGCGGCGGCTGGCCAGTCGGTCGCTTCGTGGGCAGGTGGCCAATCTTGATGGCAAGCGGGCGAAGGTGCGGGCCGAGGCTGGTGTGACGGCGCTTCCGAAGGCCGATTGCGAGCCGCAGCGGCTCGTGCGGGAGATGCGGGGCGTCTATGAAGGGGCCGAGGTCGGCCAGGTGCTCACGGTTGATGTCTTCGAGGGAATCGAGTTCGTCGACATCACGGGCACGACGAAGGGTCGCGGCACGGCGGGCGTCATGAAGCGGCATGGCTTCAAGGGGCAGCGGGCCAGCCACGGCGTGAAGAAGGTGCATCGCCATCAGGGCGGCACCGGGCAAAACACATCTCCCGCGCGCACCTTCAAGGGCAAGCGGATGGCCGGCCGCTATGGCAACGAGCGGTCGACGATGCGAAATCTGAAACTCGTGCGGATCGACAAAGACAACAATCTGCTGCTCGTGCGCGGAGCCATTCCCGGGCCGCGGGGCAGCTATGTGATGGTGCGGCAAACCAACAAGCTCAAGCGGGTCGGGGTGGGTGCTCCGGCCGGCAAGAAGAAGGCAGGTGGCAAGTGAACCTCGCTGTCTATGACATGGCCGGCAAGCAGGTCGGCACCTACGAGATCGATCCGGCTGATCTGGCTCCCGAAGTCAACAAGCAGCTCCTGCACGATGCGGTGGTCATGTATCAGGCCAACGCGCGGCAGGGGACGCAGAAGACGAAGACCCGTGCCGAAGTGGCCGGCTCGACGAAGAAGCTCTATCGGCAGAAGGGCACGGGCAACGCCCGCGCCGGCGGTCGCCGTAGCGGCACGCGTCGTGGCGGTGGCCACATCTTTGCCAAGAGCCCGCGTGATTTCGGTTGGCGGATGCCGCGGAAGGCGTTGCAGGCGGCCACGCGGATGGCGCTTGCCGCTCGGCTGGCCGACGACGAAGTCAAGCTTGTCGATGGCGTGTCGCTCGAGGCCCCCAAGACGGCCGCAATGGCCAAGCTGATGAAGGCCCTGGGGCTCGCTGAGTCAACGGTGCTCTTCTCGCCGGAAAAGCATGACGGCATGCTCTGGAAGAGTGCCCGCAACATCGAGGGTATGTCGGTGGCCCCTGTCGCCGAGCTCAATGCCTGGTCGATCCTGAGGCCCCGCGCGATCGTGATGACCAAGGCGGCGCTGGAAGCGATGAAGGCGGCGGCGACGGCCCGGCCCAAGGCGGCCAAGGCTGCCAAGCCAAAGCGAACCCGGGCTGCGAAGGAGAAGTAAGCGATGGCTGTACCTGTGCCTCCCCCTCCGGCTCTGACTGCCAATCTGGCGCCCCATCAGGTGATCGTTCGCCCGTTGGTGACGGAAAAGGGCATGCATCGCGCCACGCGACACAACGCCTACTCGTTCGAGGTGGTGACGGGTGCCACGAAGGCTGATGTGCGGCGGGCGGTCGAAGAGCTGTTCAACGTGCAGGTGGAAAAGGTCGCCATCCAAAATCGAATCGGAAAGGCCCGGCGGAGCCGGGTGCGGCGAACGAGCACCAAGGCCTGGAAGAAGGCCATCGTGACCCTCAAGCCAGAGTCGAAGATCAACCTCTTCTAAGCAGACGCGGAATACAGCCATGGGAATTCGCACCTACAAGCCGACCAGCGCCGGACGCCGCAATGCGAGCGT
>JAQBZA010000328.1 GCA_027622795.1 Planctomycetota bacterium
CCTGAATCGTGCCGGAACCAGTCATCTTCACGGTGTAGACGGTGTCGGCCGGCAGGCCGGCCGGATCGGTGAACGACGCCATCGTGAAGTCGAGGGCCACCTGCCGTGGGCCATCCTGCTCGATCGTGAAGGTCGTGGGGGCGAGCGAGACCTGCGGCAGTGCGGCCGCCACGATGTCGATCGTGCTGGTCGCGGAGGCTTGATTCCTGGAATCGGCCGCCTTCGTGGTCAGGGTCCGCGTACCGACGAAACTCACCGGCGGCGTGTAGGTGATCTGACCATTCGTCGTGAAGAACGTGTTCAGATTTGTAATGCTGCCCGTAAACGTGCGGGCCGTGGCCGTGCCCCCCACGGCGACGCCGGTGTGTGTCGGATCATTGGTGCCGTTGATCTCGCCATCGGCCACTTCGAGGGTGACGGTGAGCGTTTGGCTATCGGAGTCGGTGAAGGGGGTCGGCGCTGCGGGCCAGACGAGCGGACTGCCCGGATCGATGCCCGTGTTTTCCGGCACGGTGAATGTGGCCGGGGCATTCACCGTCGGCCCTTCGCTCGTGCCCCACGCGCTAAACGTCACGACAATGTCGGTCGGCAGGCCATTCGTTCCGCCGATGTTCTGATCGAACTTCGACGGCACCTGTGTGGGATGCGGCACGGCCGTCGTGGCGGCCGGGTTTTCGTCGAATGGAAAGCCGTAGGCCGATCCCATGAGCGGTCCACTGGCCCCCTGAATCCGCACGGCGTTTTCCGGCTGGAAGAAGATCGGCGTGGCATCGACTTCGCCGACATGCATGAACAGGGAAAACAGGTTCTGCTGCGGCACATTGAGCGGATACCAGCCTGACTCCGTCCCCCACACCTCGCTGGTGCCGCCAGCCGTGGCAGGATTCTGCGCTCCCGCGGCAAAGAGAACGCCGCGATTCATCGCCGCGACGACCTGATATTCGAGGTTCCCGAGCACCTTGGCTTCATCGGATCCCGCCACATATTGAAGCGTGCTGTCCGCAAAGACACCCGAGTTGCCGAAGGCCATCTGCCCGGGCGTGAGCATCATCGCGATGTACGGCAGCTTGCCGAACTGATACTGGCTCGCGGTCGTCGTCGTATTGGCGGTGCCGGAAATCAGTCCGTTCACGGTCGTGTAGGCGAGCGATATGGTTTTTCGGTCTTGGGACAAGGAACTCACATACCACGGCGTGATCGCCGCGTTCTGGTTTGGCCCTTTTGCCTGGAACAGGCCAGTGCCGTTCACGAACCAGCCGGGCTCAACATAGTCCGGCACCGGGTTGGTGAGCGTGAGCGTCGCGGTGGTCGGAGGAGAACCCCCGCCCACAGCCGTGATCGTGCCGGTCAGAGGATTGCCCGCAGTGTCTTCAAGTGCCGTGAGATCGATCGGGCTGAAGATGGAAAACGTATTCGAACTGCCGGTGAACTCGAGTGCGGGGGGGGTGATGGCATCCCCCAAGCCACTCTTCACCGGGCTGTACTGGGCCGGAACGGAGGACGGCGTTGGATAGTGAACACTGGAATTGTAGGTCACAGTGTAGGTCTGCGCAGCGATCGAGCCTGACGACACGCCCTGCACGCTCAGCGGATTTGTCGAGCTGATCGCCGTCGAAAAAAGCGTATTCAACTGTCCGGTGAACACATCGTCGAGCGGACTGGTCAGATTCAGGTAATCGCCCGTGCTGGAACTCGCCGCGAGGTAGAGATCCGGGCTGAGAATGCCCCCCTTCTGCCCATCGACGACGAGCCCGTTCGGCAGGTCGTAGACGAGGTCGAGATACGGGGCTCCGGCGGCTCCCTTGGCCGTCATGAACTGGCTGTAGGCCTCGAAGATTTTGGCCCGGGTGACGACCGCCGACGCTGGCGGTGCGACCGGCTGCCCGTACTGTTTGCCCGCCACGTTCACATTGCCGCTGCCAGCCGTGATCGTCATCGGCAGCGTGAAGCCATCGACAGTCTGGAGATCGACGGTGTTGGCACCCGTGGTGACCGTGAATTCGACGATTCCCGTGACGAACGGGAAGTTTGGTGGGTTGGTCGGCTCGGTACCCATCGGAAGCGACGGGCCGGCCGAGCCGAAGAGCGTGGACGTGGACGTCGCCGCGGGAACGAGCGTGACGGTTGCAGTGGCGTTCGACGCGGGCGAGATACTGATGGCCTGAGAAAACGATCCCGTCGCGGGCGAGTAGCCGAACCCCCGATTCCTGATCGTCACCGGGGAAGACTGCACGGCCCCGCCGCTGACGGAGACATCGACTGACGCAGGCGCCGAAACCGCCGGGGCCGGGTGCGGCGGGTTCGGGAGTTGGTTGTTCGTGACCAGGAACGACTGGCTGCCATCCGGGTAGCCGGAGCCACCCTGTGTCACCGCCACCGTATCGACCGCCCCTGGTGGCGGGATCGTGATCGTCGGCGGCGAGGTATAGCCCCGACCGGGATTCGTGATCACGATCGATCCGACTTTGTCTACATCGAGCGCCGGATCGCTTGTGGCAACGAGCTGTGCGTACCCCTGCGCCGTCTCGCCCCCGTCAGGTGCCGCGCTGAAAGTGACAGGGATCGTTCCCGTCAGCGACTGGTACCCATACGAGGCATCCGTCACCGTCGCACTCGCCACGCCACCGACCGGCACGACGAAGAAATAGAGACGCATCCCGAGAAGATCGGGGTTGTCAGGCACCGTGATCGTGTCATTCGCCGCCACCTTGTAACTGGGCGTCTGATTGTTTGGCGGCGCTCCGTTCACGAACGTGAAGGAGCTGTCCATGTACCAGTTCGTCGTGGCCGACGAGGTGAAGTTCGACCCCATCGCGTAGAGAGCATACTTGGTCGGGTCGAGACCGGAGTTGTCCTCGATCTTAAAGGACATCGCCGCCAGGAGCGCCCGGGATTCCAGCGGCTCAAACGTCGCCGTCATCCGGTCGTGGCCGGAGCGAGCGCCGCGGCCGCCTCCGCGACGCCGTCGCCGCGTACGCTGACTGCCTCGAATGCCGGAAAAAAATGAAAACATGAGTTTCTCCACTCATGCAGCCTAATCCGGCCGCGGTCCCACCTCAAAAAATCGGTGCAAGACCTACCGCCAGCCGCGGAACGGCTCGTAGATGCGGACCGAAAGCAGAAGTTCGCTCGTGCTGAACGACGTATCGAGCGTCGTGGTTCCGGCCGGAAAGCCCCCCTGGTTGGACACGAGCGTCGTCGTTCCCGGACCGATTTCAAAGAACCGGTAGCCCAGATCGAGAGCGATCCGGTCCGACACATTCCAGATCACACCACCGCCGATCTGCCAGGCGAAGGCACTCACGGCGCTGCTGCCCGCGGTCGTGTATTGCGTCGGGAGGAACGAGTAGTCGTAGGCAAACTGATACCCTCCACCGCCGATGCCTGCCCCGCCATAGATGCTCCAGCTGTCGGTGATCTCGAGATCCCGCCAGAGATTCACCATCGCCGACCAGCCGTCGGTGGCAGATTGGCTCTCTGATTCGAAGACGAGACCGCCGGTTTCCTGCTGGGTGGCATTGCCGATGGGATCCCGGGCCCGCCCCTCCACCTCGACTCGCAGCCACCCCGCGGGCCGTGCGAAGGCAACGCCAAGCGTGCCACCTGCGGTGAAAAGGGGATCGACGATCGATGACCGGGCAGCGGGTGTCGTGGCCGTGGCCGTCTGATCGAGAATCAACGTGCCAAACGAGGCCCCGACAATTCCCGAGACATACCACCGCGGTCCACCACCACACCGGGGACACATGCACGTGCAGCCCGCAGTGCCCTGACGGCAATGGCACTCGAGCGGATGCCCACAGCCGTCATAGCAGGCCGTCACGCTCGAAGGAAGTAGGTCGTAGGCGTCATCCCGCCAGTCGTATTCTGGCAGCAGCTGCTCTGCTTTATCGGCCTCTTCTTCGGCTTCGGCAAGAGGCACGGGAGCGAGGATACTTTCAGCATCGGCCGCCAGTTCGCGCTCAGTAGACGTCGCCCAGTTGGCAGATCCACAGGCCAAGAGACCGGCTGCTGCGAGCCACGTGAATTGTCGTCGAATGGCAGTCATCCGCTTCCCCCTCGAACCCCTCAAAACCGTGCGCGTCTGACCTTGCAATCGTCACCAACGGCAGGACCGGAAGGGAAAAACCGGAACCGGCGCCAAAGCCTGCCCAGTTTGACAGCGTCACTGCCGCGACAGTTCACAGGGCTCCCACCCGGTGCTTCCTGACGGAACGCAAACCCGCGGGA
>JAQBZA010000329.1 GCA_027622795.1 Planctomycetota bacterium
ATCGGGATGATCAGCGATCCGGATCGCCGGCCCGAAGGCGACCAGCGCCTCGGGGAGCCGCTCGCTCCAAAGCGGATACTCCACTGCGAGTGGCACCACGAGCCCCCGCCCGGTGGCCACGGCATGGCCCACCCCCGGGCGAATCTCAACCGGCCGCCGCCGTGGATCAACAAACTCCCCCTGCGACGTGATCCAGAAGATGACGTCGCTCCGCTGGCTTGCCGCTCGTGCAAATCGCAGGAACCGCGCCGCGCCTGAGTAGCTGTCGGGATCGATGCCGAGGAAGCCGATCGTCTCCAAAAACTTGTATTTGCCCAGCGCTGCAGCATCGATCGGCCCGTAGTTAAGCCGTTCGGGATAGAGGTGCCGGGCCACGCAGAGAAAGATGAGCGGATCCCACCAGCCGGGATGGTTTGTGTAGATGATCACCGGCTCGCCGGCGATGTCCGGATGGTCGGGGGCCGCTGAGTCGCCTTCGAGCAGCCGCACGGCATGAAAATGCCGCTGCAGATACCACTCCACATAACGCATGAACCACGCGAACCGCGTGTGCGCGAAGGTAGGCAGAGCGGGAGGAGGCGACGGGCGCGGCATGGCAAGGCCGAACGGTCAGACGGCGCAGGGCTCCGGCCGAACGGTCGGCTCCGCGGGCGCGACGAGCTTGTCTTGGTCAACACAGTCGGCGGCGATCCAGCCCGACATCAGCACCATCGGCATGCCGGGGCCGGGGTGGGCCGAGCCGCCCGCGAGATAGAGGCCTTCGATATCGGGTGACCGGTTGGCCGGCTTGAACGCGCCCAGGAACCGGCCGTGGCTGGCCAGCCCGTAGATCGCGCCATCGAGCACGTGATAGCGGTCGTTGATGTCCTGCGGCGTGAGCGCCCGCTCGAAGACGATGTGGTCTTCGAGATCCTTCATGCCGGCGGTCTGCTTGAGCTTGTCGATGATGCGATTGCGGTAGGCCGGCAGCATCTTTGACCAGTCGTGGTGGGGCCGCAGATAGGGCGTATGCACGAGCACATACAGAGCCTCACCGCCCGGCGGAGCCACTTCCGGCTCGGTGATTGCCGGAGCACAGACGTAGCAGGTTGGGTCGGGAGCCGGCTCGCCCTTGCGGTAGATCGACTCGAATTCCTCGTGCGGATCTTCCGAGAAAACGAAGTTGTGGTGGATCAGTTGCTCATACCGCTTGTCGAGACCGAGGTAGAGCACGACACCGGAACAGGCCGGTTCGTAGCCCCGCCGCTTCAGGAACCGCTGCCGCGGCTGGCCATCGACAAGCTCGCGATGCGTCCGCACGCTGTCGGAGTTGCTGACCACGACGCCGGCGCGGATCACCTCGCCAGCGGCCGTTTCGACGCCGCGAACCCGCCCCTGCTCCACGATGATGCGCCGCACCGGCGTGCGGGTGCGGATATCGACGCCGAGATCGATCGCCAGACTCGAGAGGGCCCGTGGCACGGCCCCGGTGCCGCCGCGGGGATACCAGACGCCGTCGTTGGACTGCATGTGGGCGATGCCGCACAGCACGGCCGGCGACTCGTCGGGCGCGCTGCCGACATACTGTGTGAAGTGGTCGAGCATCTGGGCGGCGCGGGAATCGGGCACAAACGACCGCACCGTGCCGGCGACGGTGTGGCCGGGCCGCATCCCCATCACCTCCTTGAGGAGTGAGAGCGTGAGACTGCGGCGAGGGTCAAACATGTCCTTCATGCCGCCGACGCTCCGCCAGAAGAAAAACTCGTTGGAGAGTCGATGGAGCCGCTCGGCCAGTTCCATGAACCGGCCGTAGCCATCACCCGACCCGCTGCCGGGGGCATAGCCATCGAGGATCGCCCGCATCTCGGTGACGTCGCTCACCAGGTCGAGCGTGGTGCCATCGGTGAAGAAGCTCCGCCACTGCGGGTCGAGCGGCACGAGATCAAGGGCCGACTCGAGGTCGCGGCCCGCCTCGGCGTAGATCCGCTTGAGCACCCGCGGGATCGTGAGGATCGTGGGCCCCATGTCGAAGCGGAAGCCCTCCTCCGCGAGCACCGCCGCCTTGCCCCCCACCCAGGCATTCCGCTCGCAGAGCGTGACGGCATACCCACGGGCCGCGAGCGTGCAGGCTGCCGCGAGGCCGCCGAGCCCGCCGCCGATCACCACCACCCGTTCCTGATCGCCTGCCTGATTCATGGTCGTGTCGTCCGCGGGGTCGAGAAAAATTGTGTGTGCGTTGAGGGCGTCACGAGGAGGCCGTGACCACCGGCTCCTGGGGCGAACTCCGCCGCGGGGCCGAGCCGGGCCGCCGGGCTGGCTGGCTGCCGACGCCGAGATCGTCGAGCAGCAGTTCCGAGGTGATCCGCGCCGAGGAGTAGATCACCGGCAGGCCGCTGCCGGGATGCGTGCCCCCACCCACGAGATACATCCGCTCGATATCCTCAAACCGGTTATGGGGCCGGAGGTGGAGCATCTGCGTGAGATCGTGGGAGAGGTTGAACGTGGCGCCGCGGTAGATCTCGTAGCCGTCTTGCCAGTCATCGGGCGTGATCATCTTTTCATAACGAATCCGCTCGCGGATGCCCGAGATGCCGATCCGCTCCATCTGGTCGATCGCAACCTCCCGGAAGCCGACCGCCTCACGGGTCCAGTCGACGTTGGGGTGCCGGTGGGTGGTGGGGATCAGCAGGTAGATCGTGCTCATTCCGGCCGGGGCCAGCGAGGGATCGGTGACACACGCATTCTGGACATACATCGAAGGATCACGGCTGAGCCGATGCCGGCTCTCGATGTCGGCCAGGTTGTCGCGATAGTTTTCCGAGAGGTAGATCGTGTGATGGGGGACGTCGTCGTAGAGGCCGTCGATGCCGAGATAGAGCATGAACGTGGAACACGAAAACCGCTTGGCGGCGATCCGCCGGTCGTTCCACCGTCGCCGCAACCGATCGGGCACCAGCCGAGTCATGCTGCGGGCGAAGTCGGCGTTGACCACCGTGGCGTCGGCCGGATAGTCGCCCCGTGCCGTGGTGGCCGACGTGATCCGTCGCCCTTCAAAGTTCAGCGACTCCACCGGCTCGTCGTAGTGGATCTCCACGCCCATCTCGGCGGCGATCCGCGCCATCGCGGCCGAGATCGCGCCGCAGCCGCCGATCGGGTGATAGACGCCATGTTCGTACTCGAGAAACGAAAGAATCGAAAACAGGCTCGGGCAGCGAAACGGCGACATACCGAGATACTTCGACTGGAATGTAAACGCCAGCCGGATCCGCTCGTCGGAAAAAAACGTGCCGAGTTCCGAGTCGAGGCTCTTCCAGGGCTTCAGGATCGGCATCAGCTTGAGCAGGTCGGGCGAGGCAAGATCCCGCCAGCCCTCGAAGGGCTGCTCCAGAAACGGCGCGAATCGATGAAACTTTTCCCGTGTCTGCTGCATGAACCGTGTGAACGACCCGCGGTCTGCCGGCGACAGGGCCGTGACGGCCGCCTCCATCCGGTCGATGTCGGGTGTGCAGAGCAGTTCGCCGCCGGCGCCGAAAACGAGCCGATACTGTGGATCGAGCCGCACCATCTCGACTTCGCTGCGGAGGTCGTAGCCGCAGGCGGAGAAAACCTCTTCCAGCACCCGGGGGTACAGGAAGAACGTGGGGCCGAGGTCAAACCGGAAGCCCTCGGGCGTGGCGATCGTGCTCGTACGGCCCCCCGGGATCGGCAGCCGCTCCAACAGCCGCACGCGAACTCTCTCGCGGGCCAGCAGCATCGCTGTCGCGAGGCCACCGGGTCCGGCTCCAATGATGTTGACCGTTCGCGTCATCCGCTCTCTTTCACCGCTGCCACTATAGGAATGCCGCGGAAACGGTCAAGAAACCGCACGCAGCGGGCGGGAGCGGCGACGCAGCGAGGCCATGCCGGAGGGCGCTGCAGCCCGTTTAGTACGGGTAATAGTAGGCCGACCGCACTGGCCGCAGGCCGCCGAAGAGGCCGCGGCGGTAGAGCGGCACGGCGACGGCCGCAGGAGAGTAGTACGTGGTGACGGGAGCTGCGACGACCGCCGGGGCCGGTGCGTAAAAGGCTGTGGTGGCCACGGGGGCGGCGACGGCCGCGGGAGCGTAGAACGACGTGACCGGCACAGCGGCTGCTGTTGCCGGTGCGAAGTAACTGGTGACCGCCACCGAACTGGTTGGCATCGCAGCAACGACCGGCGGCGAGTAGGCCGTCACGGCGGCGTAGTTGCCTGCTGGTGT
>JAQBZA010000330.1 GCA_027622795.1 Planctomycetota bacterium
TGAGTCGGGCCGGAATTTTTCCAACAAGCTCTGGAACGCCACGCGGTTTGTGCTCATGAACCTGGAGGGATTCGCGGGCGAGGATCTTGCCGCAGCCGGAGGCGAGCCGACATTCTCCGCCTTGGAAGACCGTTGGCTCGCCAGCCGGCTGGCGAGCGTCACATGGGATGCGACGAAGGCGATTGATGACTACAGGTTTGCCGAGGCGGCGCGGGTCCTCTACGCCTTTGCCTGGGACGAATACTGCTCGGCCTATCTCGAGCTCTGCAAGGCCCGGCTTGCCGATCCCGCCACCCGTCGGCAGGCGCAGTCGATGCTCCTGCTCGGCCTCGACACGATCCTGCGGCTGTTGCATCCGGTCATGCCGTTTGTGACCGAGGAGATCTGGCAGCATCTGCGCGAAGCCGCCGGGCCGCGGCGGATGCCGTGGGATCGAGCCGGCCTCGCCGACTCGATCATGGTGGCGGCCTGGCCAACGCCGCCCGAGGCCTGGATCGACACCCGCACGGAGACGCAGTTTGACACGTTCCTGGGGCTTGTCGGTGCGATCCGCGAGATTCGTTCCCGGCAAAATGTGCCGCCCAAGACCCGGCTGCCGGTGGCGATTCGGGCACCGCGCGACACGGCCGACCTGCTCGCCCCGATGCAGGCGGCGATTGAATCGATGGGCGGGGTCGATCTCACGGCTGTAGGGCCCGACGCGGTCGGTGCCGCCGGCGCGGCGACGGCCAGCGCGGTCGGCTGCGATGTGTTTGTCGATCTCGTCGGCCTGATCGACGTGGGGGCAGAGATCACAAGGCTCGAGAAGGAAAACGAGAAGACCGCAGGCTTCATCGCCGCCAAGCAGAAGAAACTGTCCGATGAGAAATTTGTCGGCAAGGCCCCGGCCGCGGTGGTCGAGAAGGAACGGGCTCAACTGGCGGAGCTCGAGGACAAACTGGCCAAGGGCGAGGCCACCCTGGCCGCCCTCCGGGCGAGAGCGTGATTCGGCCCCGGGTTTGCGGTAGGCTACACGCTTATTCATTCACTTCCCGGAGCAACGCCATGAGCGTGCAGATGGAACTCTCGCGAATCATCATCAGCGAGGTCAATGATCAGCAGGTGGTCTATCTCAAGGAAGTGGAGGGCGACCGCACGTTTCCGATTCTGATCGGCCTTTTTGAAGCGACGAGTATCGATCGACGGGTGAAGCATCATCAATCGCCGCGGCCGCTCACGCACGACCTGCTCGTGGCGACGGTCGAGCAGATGGGGGGCGTGTTTCAGGACGTCGTAATCTCAGAATTAAAAGAGCACACCTACTTCGCCACAATCCGGGTCGAGAAGGACGGCGAGATCGTGGAGATCGACGCCCGCCCGAGCGATGCGATCGCCGTGGCCGTGACGTGCGATCCCAATCTGCCGATCTACGTCGCTGAGGAAGTGCTCGAAAACGTACTTGGATGAGCCTTCGGCAGGCTGGTCCGTCCGCACGCGGATCCCATCCGTGCGTGATGCGATTGAAAAAAACACCATGCCGGCCACCATCATCACGATGGTGTCGGGAGCCCGACCGTTGCGAAGAACACGCCCCATGCACGATGCCGTCGCCCCTGTCCGTGTCGTGTGCTTTGTGTTGGTGATGTGTGTTACGGGAACCAGTGCGGCAGATCAGACCGTGCCGCGTCCGCGGTTGACGATCATCAACGGTTCTCAGCAGGAAGTGGCCGTCAACTGGCTGCGGAACGAAACAGACCGCGTCAGCAACGGTTTGATCCCGCCGGGTGGACAATCCACCATCACCACCACGCTCGGGCATCAGTTCGAAGTGGTAGGCAGCCAGGACGGATCCCGTGCGACAGTTCTCTCCACGGCGTTGATTCAGGGTTTCCGCTTTGACCCCGCAAGCGACCATGGAATTCCGAAAATCTACACCCAAGTGCTCCACGCCGACGGCTTTCCCATCGTCGCGACCCGAAACACGAACCCTTATGCGTTGCAGGAAGCGGCCTGGCTGATTCGGCAGATGCTGGCAGGACGTCCCGATGTTCGTGACGCGATGATTGGCAGTGGAGCAAGGCTGTGCGTCATGGCACATGATGAATTCACCACCGACTTGCCGGAGTTTGTCCGCCTCACCCCCAAAGACTACTGGGATGCTCGCGCCCGCGGCCTGGGCGGGAGTGATACGGATCCCTTCTGTTCGTGTGGCGAAGAAAACCTGTTGGCATTTCCCGGCGATCCTTACTCCACGGAGTGCATCCTGATTCACGAGTTTGCCCATAACATCCATTTGCGAGGCATGATGAATGTCGATCCAACCTTTGATCACCGCCTCCGCGAGACCTACGAACGCGCCATGGCGGCGGGGCTCTGGAAGGGTAAATACGCCTCAGTGAATCATCACGAATACTTTGCGGAAGGTGTTCAAAGCTGGTTCGATGACAACCGAGAGAATGATCATGATCACAATCATGTGAACACGCGGGATGAGCTGGTTGCCTACGATCCACGACTCGCCGCCCTGTGCCGCGAAGTGTTCGGGGATACGCAGCTGAAATACACCAAGCCCACGACTCGCCTCCACGGCCACATGGAGGGCTACGATCCCCGAAAAGCGCCGACGTTTCGGTGGCCCGATCGTCTCGATCAAGCCCGGCGCGAGATCCGCCAGGCGGCGGAGGCACGGAGCGGTCAACAGTAACGTGCCGTCGGTCTGCCCGTGCCGCTCATGCGTTTGCCAACCAGCGGCCCGCGAATGCGTTCAGGCCACATGGCAGGCGACGGTGTGACCAGGGGCGATGACGCGAAGTTCAGGCAACTCGCGTACACAGCGTTCTTCGCGGAGCGGGCAGCGGGTGTGGAAGGGGCAGCCCGAAGGCGGATTGAGAGGGCTCGGTACCTCGCCTTGGAGCACGATCCGCCGCCGGCTCGTTTCGGCCCGAGGGTCGGGCATGGGTACGGCCGAGATCAGGGCCTGCGTGTAGGGATGGCGCGCGTCAGAAGTGATCGTGATGGCATCGGCCAGTTCCACGATCTGGCCGAGGTACATCACGGCGATGCGGTCACTCACGAGCCGCACTGCGGCCAGATCGTGGGCGATGAAGATCATCGTGAGGCCAAGAGCAGCCCGAAGCTTTTGCAGGAGGTTGAGAATCTGGGCTTGGATCGAGACGTCGAGCGCACTGATCGGTTCGTCGGCCACGATCAGCTCAGGGCCGAGGGCGAGCGCACGCGCGATGCCGATCCGCTGCCGCTGGCCGCCCGAGAACTCGTGGGGATAGCGGCGGATCGACCGCGGATCCATACCGACCGTTTCCAGGAGAGACTGGATTCGGGCTCTGCGCTCGGCGGTGGTGCCGACACTGAAATTCCGGAGCGGCTCGGTCAGGATCGCCTCCACCGTCATGCGAGGATTCAGCGACGCGAACGGATCCTGAAAAATCATCTGCATCCGCCGGCGAAGATCGCGAAGCCGCGGCCCCCAGGCCCAGTGGCGACCTCGTCGCACCCACAGGTCGTGGAGTGGCAGCCCGTCGAACACAACCTCGCCGGTCGCCGGCCGGAGCAACTGGAGTATGGCCCGCCCAGTCGTTGATTTGCCGCAGCCACTCTCACCGACGAGCCCGAGCGTCTCTCCCCTTGCTACCGCAAAACTCACGTCGGTCACGGCCTGCAGATCCTGCCGCCGTCGGGCAAGCCAGCCATCGTGGACCGTGATGGGAAATCGGACGGTGACATTCTTCACCGCCAGGAGTGGACTGGGCGACGAATCGGCGGCTTGCGTCATGAACTCCCCTCCATGTTCCAGCAGGTGGCGTCATGGGCCGGTGCGACGGTCACGCTCGTCGGATATTCGATCCGACATCGATCGATCGCGAATTGACATCGGGGGTGAAACGGACAGCCCGATGGCAGATGACCGAGATCGGGGGGAAGGCCCGGAATCGCGTCGAGTCGTGTGCCCGGAGGAGTGTCAAGTCGCGGCGTGCTGGCAAGGAGACCGCGGGTGTAAGGATGCCGAGCGTTGCCGAAGACGTCTGCCGTGGGGCCGGTCTCCACGATCCGACCGGCATACATCACGGCGACACGATCGGTGCTCCCGGCCACCACGCCGAGGTCATGTGTGATCAGCACGACGGCGGTCCCGGAGGATTCCCGAAGTTCAGCGATCAGATCAAGGATCTGTGCCTGGATCGTCACGTCGAGGGCCGTCGTCGGCTCGTCGG
>JAQBZA010000331.1 GCA_027622795.1 Planctomycetota bacterium
CCAATCCCGGGGTCTCCTACAGCCTCGGCTGGCATCGCGACGTGATCCAGATTCCCCAGGCCGAGATCCGTGACGAACTCTTCTCACCGGAGTGGCCGCACAATAGCGTGCAGATCAATCTGCCGCTCTACGAGGAACAGAGCCTATGGGTGGTGCCCGGCAGCCACCACCGGCCGAACACACCTGCGGAGGATGCCGCCTTCGGCGGGTCGAAGCACTATGCGCCGATCGATGCGACGATGCCCGGCGGGATGCCGGTAAAGATCCCCGCTGGCCACGCCCTACTCTACAACAACAACCTGATCCACCGCGGCTACAACGCCGGCATGGAAACGCCGCGGCGGACACTGCACATGGGGTATCACAGTGCCACCCGCAAGCCGACCTGGCACTTCTACCTGCTACCGCTCGAGCCCGGCGTATCAGGCTCACTTACAGCCGCAGATTCGGGGCATGGTCGAGGACTACATCGCCCTGCGGCAGCGGTTTCCCCACATGGAAGACACCTGGCAGCCCGGTTGGCCTGGCACGGCGGCGTGAGCAGACGAACAAGGGTCTTCTATGGTGAGGCATCGGGCTTGGCGACTGGCTGTTCGACCTCGACGACGATGCGGATTTTGGCCGCAATCATCTCGCGTGCAACACAACATCCTCCCAACTGGAGGCGAACATCACTTTTCGACAAGACGATAGCTTGTGCTCCGACCACCCGCTCGATTCTTGTGAAGGATCCCGCGGCGGACGAGGTCGCTGATGTCGCGGACCGCGCGGTCAAGGCATCCAAGAAACCAGGCCATCCAGCGGGTGATGTCGAGATCCCCGCGCTGCGACAGTTCGAGGGTGCGGTAGTACTCCTTCTTTTCCCCCTCGATCTGGGTCGACATGCTGTAAAACCGGTCGCGGCAGCCGTCGCCTCGGGCGAGCATCATGTCAGCCAGCCCACGGGCGATGCGGCCATTGCCATCCTCAAACGGATGAATGGTTACGAACCATAACCGGGATTCACCGCATGGCAAAAGGCTTGGCATGAGGTGCGGTGGCCGCTTCCAAAGGAAGGAAGGGATAGCCCGGTCAATGGCACTTCCGCAACGGTTTCCGGGCTGATGGGTGGCTCATGAGCCTCGAAACGACTGATCACGATGCCCACTGCCTACGCCGCGCCGGCCCGGCGCGGTTGCCTAGCGCTTGAGCGGAGCGCTGCGGCCCACTGTGCCGTCCGGCCGCTTGCGGTACTCGCCCGGAGGGATGCCGAATGCGCGCCGAAACTCGCGCACGAAGTGGCTCTGGTCGCAGAAGCCGTGGTCCACGGCGATCGCGGCGAGGGAACGGCGTGTCGCGGTCAACTCACGGCAGGCCAGCCGCAGCCGCAGCCGCCGCAGGAACTGCTGTGGGGTGGCTTGCATCTGCCGGCGAAACATCCGCTCGAAGGCCCGTACGGAGCGGCCGGCCATCCGCGCCAGCTTGGCATTGGAAAGCGGCTCGGCGAAATGTTTCCGCATGTGGACGAGCACGAGGCCGAGCGCCGCGTCTTCGCTTCCCGCATGCACGGCATCGGCATCGACGACCCGCGTCATTCCCACCGTGCCGATGATCCTCCCGCGGGCATCGTGAAGTGGCTTCTTCGTGGTCAGCGACCAGACGGCGGTGCGATCGAAGCGGCCCACCAGTTCGATCCGGCCATCAACCCGTTCGCCACTCAGCACACGCTCGTCATCGGCCTGGTACTGATCGGCGAGATGTGGCGGCGAGAGGTCGTGATCGGTGCGTCCGACAACCTGCTCGATCCGCTCGAGCGCGTAGTTGAGGAGAAACCCGCGGTTGACCCAGGAGTAACGTCCCTCCCGGTCTTTGATCCAACATTGCACCCCCTCGATCTGGTCGAGCAGTCCGGCGATACCGCTTGCGACCGGCTCGAGCGGCTGGAGATCACGGAAGAATTCCATGCGCGGGCTTCCGATGGGCCTCGGGATGATCGCTCAGTATCGCACACCGGCCCGAGCCTGCACGCCGCTCTGGTTCCATTCTTCGCCGCCCACTGGCAAGCCGGCCCCACCGGTGGAGAGTACAACGGGACTCATGAGTGTCTGCCTCTCACCCCCGCTGCCGGTCGCCGCGGTCATGCGTGCGGCCCGAGCCGCCATGATCACGGGCGCGGTTGTCGGGCTGGGCGGGACGGCCGCGGGCCAATCGGGGCCGCCAGAGTGGAGTCCGGAGTTCGTCCAGCAGGCCCTCGCCGACGCCTGGGCGCAGGGCGACTCCCGCCGCGGAGCCGGCGTATTCAACGCCGCCACAACGGGCTGCACGTCGTGCCACAAGGTGGCCGGCCAAGGCGGGGCCGTGGGCCCTGAACTGTCGACCGTGGCCACGTGCCTCTCGCCGGAGGAAATCGTCGAGAGCATCTACTGGCCGGCCCGCTCCATCAAGCCCGAGTACCGTGCCTATGCGTTCACGCTGGTCGACGGCCGCGTGGTTCAGGGAATCGTGAAGGAAGAGAAAGCTGATGCCGTCGTGGTGGTCGATGCGACGGGCAAGAGCCACTCGCTCGCGCCGGCTGACATCGACGAGCGAACGGAAGTCGGCTCGCTCATGCCGGCGAACGTGTTCACGGCGCTGCCGAGGGAAGACCGCCGCGACCTCGTGCGGTATCTCCTGGAGCTCGGCCGCACGCCCGGCCTCGAAATGCTCTCGCACCGGGCCGGATCATTTGATGTGCCCCGCGAACCGCTTGTTCCGGAGGACTGGCCGAACCGTGACCTGTGGGTAAACAAGCACCGCATCTACGACCCCTACACGAAGCAGGCACTGCAGTTCCGCGGCCGCGCCCCGATGCCGCTTCTGCTGCCGGCGTGGCCCGGGCTCGATGGCGGCACACACGGCCACTGGGGCAGCATCCCCTGGTCGACCTGGGATGACACCCGTCGCGACGCCTGCGATCAAGGCACCGTGCAGGCATGGCCACTCGCCGTCGGCGGTCGGACGATTTCCCGCGCGGTGAGTGTGCGGCTCGGCGACGCCGGCGAACTCGCCGCCTGCTTCAATCCCGACTCGCTCCAGATCGAGACGGTCTGGGAAGGCGGCTTTCTCAGGTTTGGGAAAACGCGGTACGGCTTCCTCGCTCCGGCCGGCCCGGCGGGACGGCTGGGCAAACTGCCCGCCGCGATCGATCTGCCGGATGGGCCCCGCGTCTACCACGGCTTCTACCGCCATGGAAAGCGGGTGATTTTTTCCTATTCGATCGGCGACACGCACTACCTCGACGCCCCATGGGTGAAGGATGGCAAGCTTGTCCGCGAGATCGCGCCGGTGGAAAGCCATCCGCTCGCGGGCCTCATAAAGGGAGGATCGCCTCAGTGGCCCGAGGTGCTTACGACCACGGGCACGCCCGGCACTGGCGCGCCCTACGCCGTCGATACGATCGCGCCGCCGTTTGAAAACCCGTGGGGCGCGCTGATGTTCTTCGGCGGGCACGGCTTCTTCTCGAATGGTGACGCCGCGATCTGCACGATCCAGGGGGATGTGTGGCGGGTGTCTGGCCTCGACGCCGACCTGAAGAACGTCCGCTGGCGGCGGATGGCGGCCGGGCTCAATCAGGCCCTCGGCCTCGTCGTACACGACGACGTCGTCTATGTGCTCGGCGGCGATCAGCTCACGCGGCTTGACGACACGAACGGCGACAGCGAAGCCGACTTCTATGCCTGTGTGACAAATCGCTTTGAGCCGTCGGGTGGGCACAACTTCAAGTGCGGCCTCAAACGCGACGCAGCGGGCAACTTCTTCACGGCGTCGCACCAGGGGCTCCTGCGGATCAGCCCCGACGGGAAGACGATCGATGTGCTGGCTGTCGGCTTCCGCAACCCCGACGGCCTCGGCCTGCTGCCCGACGGCACGCTCACCGTGCCCGTTTCCGAAGGGGAGCGGACGCCGGCGTCGGCAATCTGCGCGGTGCGGCAGGTGGTGGGCCAACCGCCGGCGCGCCCCGTGCCGAATTTCCGGGGCACGCCACCGGCCTTGCCGATGGTGTATCTCCCACGCGGCCTCGACCATTCAAGTGGCGGGCAGACATATGTCTCAAGCGATCGCTGGGGGCCGCTCGGCGGGCAGATCGTGCATTTTTCGTTCGGATCCTGCACGCATTTTCTGGTGCTCCGCGACGAGGTGGCCGGGCAGTTTCAGGGGGCCATCGTGCCGCTCGTCGGCGACT
>JAQBZA010000332.1 GCA_027622795.1 Planctomycetota bacterium
CATGCACGCTGTGACCTATGGCATCAGCCGTGACCAAATGATGGCCCGCCACAAGGCCAACCACATTCAGGTGGCCTACGCCAGTGACGCCGATGCCGCCGATCAGGCCGTGTTCGCGAAAGCCGCAGCCGCTCGTGCCCTTGGCATTGAAGTCACCTTCTGCGGCACCCGTCGCAACGGCGTCCACTGGTCATAGCGGTCTACCGGGGACGCTGCGCCGCCTTGAGTGCCGCTTCGAGTCGCTGCGGGTCGTGGTTGCGAATATCAGCCAACAGGTGGCCGGCAGCCGGCTGCGGACAGGCTGACAGATAGCCGGCAACCGCTCGGCGGACGAGTGGATCATTCCTGCCCAACGAGTACCACAGTGCCGCGACAGAAGCCGCCTCACCCCACGCCTGCTGTCGCGCCAAATCGATCACAGCATCGGCCGCCACCACCGGCGCCGCCAACAGACGGGCGGTCGCCGCGCTGATCCGCTCTCGGGGAATGTCGGCGGCGAGAAACTCCCAGGCAAATCGCAGCGCCGCGAGCAGATGCCGCTGGTCGACTGGGCGACCGTCAGGCCCCCCGATGCCGAGGCCTTCCAGGTAGTCGAGGCCCGCCTGGCCTTCCGCCACGAGCACACCCCCCATCAGCCCGTCGAAGCCGGCGCGAAAGTCATCGGCGGGCTTCTCGATCGCCGCGTGCAGCGTCGCAATCGCACGCGTGCGGACCGCGGCATCCCTCGTCTCGGCCGCCACCAGCCCCAGCGCCAGGCCATAAAAACCCCGCCGCCGCTGGTCGATCCCCGGCTCGGCCACCCAGGCGGTCAGTTTTGCTGCTTCAAAGGCTCCGGCAACGGCCCGCACCGCGGCAAAGGGCGACAAACCAAACTCGGTAAACGCATCATCGGCAATCACCCGATCGGGATGCTCGAGCCGCCGCGCAAACCAGGCCAGCCGTTCAGCCGGCGGCCCCTCCCAGGCCGGCGCCGCCACCACGTAGCCCAACACGGCTTCATCGGCCGCCACTGCTGTCCACCGCGCCGGCTCATCTGCGTCGCCTTCTCCAAACAGCACGCCCGTGCCTTCCGCCGGGCCATCCATGCGGGCGGTCACGACGCGGCCGATCAGCTCTGGCCGGCCGCGAATCATCTGATCGATTCGCCAGGGCTGCTCAAGGCGGCCGTCTTCGCCCGCTGCAGCCCGGCCTGCCACCTCGGCCACGGCCACGGCTGTCGCTGCATCACGCCGCTGAGCCAATGACCGCCCCACGACATCGCAAAATGGGCAAGCCCCTGCGAGTCTCACCCACAGGCAACAGCCGATCGTCAACAGCATCCATCCGATCCGCATGCCTCAAGCATACGCTGCCGCGTTACGAATCCGATCGCGATACATCCGCTGCCGCCAGTAGGGGACGGTGCAGAGGAGCAGTTTGCCCGTGCCCTCGTAGACAAAGGCCCGTTTCTGGCCCGACAGCCACGAGCTGAGGAGCGACCGGGCCGGCCGCCGAATCGAGAGCTTCAGGCCGGCGGTGCGAGCCACGACAAACGGCCCATCGGCCACGAGGCGATCATTGACCAACTCCACTTCCTCGACCGGCCCATCGACCGCCAGCACCACCTGCCCCTCGCCTTGGAGCGCGGTCTTGTACCAGAGCAGTCCTTCATCGGCCCACCAGGCCGTCAGGACTGGCTCCCGATGAATCCCGATCGACACCTCACCGTCGCTGGCCCAGAAGCATTTCGTGTCGAGGATCCACCGCTCGGCGGGCTTCACCTGCATGATGTGATAGCCGCCGAGCGTCGAGTCGAGGTAGACGCTGCCGGTGCCGTGATACCGCGGCCGCAGTAACGACTCGTCGGAGAAGAGCGACACCCACCAGGCCCGCGGCGTCGGCAGGGGCACGGTCATCGCAATCGCCCCCTTGAGATGGTTGAGCGCTCCCCGCTCGGTCCGCACATCATCGTCTTCGAGATCGACGCGGATCCACCGCATCCCCTCGTCAGCCTCCACCTCAAACGTCGCCATCGATGTCTACCTCCTCGCCCCGCACGACGCCGTCCTGCGTCCAGTCGCAGCTCCAGCCGGGGAAGGCGATCTGCGGATAGGGATCGGGATCGATCGGCCCCCGTGACTGATAGACGATGTCGAATTGTCGATCAGGGCGGATCCGGCCGAGCCGGAAATACTTCGTCGTGTGTTGCGTCTTCGGATCGAGCCGCACCCGGCCGCCCGGCCCGGCAAACTCGAGGCCCTCGCGAAATGCCTGCCGCACCGCCTCCGTCTCGAAGCTGCCGGCCTTCTCCACGGCTTCTCTCCAGAGGTGCACCAGGCACCAGGCCGGCTCGAGCGGATCACCCGTCACGCGGTCGTAGCCGAACTCTTGCTGAAAGCCCTTCACCCACTGGCGGTTGGCGTCGGTATCGAGGCTCTGGAAGTAGCACGACGCGGCATAGTGGCCCACGACCTGCTCCGGCAGCAGGCTTCGTAATTCGTCCTCGGCGATGCTCGTCGAGACCACCGGCAGCCAGACCGGTTCGATGCCGGCTTCCGCCAGCGCTGCAAAGAAGCCGAGGTTGGAATCGCCGTTGACCGTGTTCACGACGCAATCGGCGGGAGCCTCGCGAATCTTCTTCACGATCGCCGAGAAGTCGCGGTTGCCCAGCGGCACATACTCTTCGCCCACCGGCTCGAGCCCCTTGGCATTCAGGTATTTCTTGGCGATGAAGTTGGCCGTCCGTGGGTAGACATAGTCGGAGCCGACCAAAAAGATCCGCTTCTTTTCTCCACCGGCCGGGCTGGTGAGCCAGTCGATGAGCGGCAGGATCTGCTGGTTGGGCACCATGCCGCCATACACGCAATAGGGCGACGACTCGTTGCCCTCGTACTGCACCGCATAGAGCAGGAGCCGCTTGTATTCCTCAAACAGCGGCAGCACGCTCTTGCGGCTGGCGCTCGTCCAGCAGCCAAACACGGCCACCGCACCCTCGTCGAGCATCTGTCGGGTCTTCATGAGCCGCAGCTCGGGCCGCGAGCGGGGATTGGGGGCGACCAGTTCGACCTGCCGGCCGAGGATGCCGCCGGCCGCATTGATCCGCTCGAAGGCGTGCATCTCGATGTCGCGGAGCGAACGGCCACCCACGGCGGTGGTCCCCGTCTGTGAGTGGAGCAGCCCCACGGTCACGGTCTTCTGCTTTGGGGGCACGCCGGTGGAGCAGCCCACAAACACCGCCGGGGCGAGCAGCCGGGCGGCAGCCAACGTGGCGGCAGCCCCCTGCCGCAGCGCGGCGCGGCGGCCGAGCTGAGCGGCATTGGTGTCGGAAGGGGTGGTTCGGTCCATCGTCGATCGCTACCTTGCGGTGTGGCGGGGGCTGGGCCTCAATCCTCGTTCATGCGGGCATAGAGCAGCTCAAACGGCTCCGCCGAGATGCTCACGTCGCCCCGAAACGGCTGATTCATGTCGAAGATGAGAAACATCATCGTGCCGAGGTAGGCGGCGAGGATGCCACCGAGCAACAGCTGGGCGACAAACCGCATATCGAAGAGCCAACAGATCGCGATATTGAGAATCGCCCCCAGGATCATCACATACCACATCGAGGCCGGCAGGGCGGAGGTGACGGAGAAGAGCCGCATCCGGCGACACTCGAGAAAGTTGTTGAACTGCCGCAACGCTTCGGCATGCACGATCTCCTCGGCGGGAGTCCGCGGCTGAAACTCAAGCAGCTGGTCATGCACCGCCTCGGCGCGGATCGTGCCCTCCTCCGGCACGATGCCCTTCCGCTGCAAGGGCCAGCCATACTTGATCAGGTAGCGGGTGTAATCACGGAGCAGCCAGCGAAGGTTTTGGCCGAAAGGATCGGGGTAGCGGGAGACGTCTTCGTAGAGCGCGGAGAGCGCCGCCGCCTCACGGGTGACGTTTTCGTTGGCGTCGGCGACATTCTGATAGGCCGTGACGGCGATCAGGCCAAGCAGCAGGCCGTAGAAGACGCAGAAGCAGGAGAGCACATAGCCGACGATGTCGTTGGTGCCGGTGGAGTGCTTGACGAACTGCCGCAGGATCGGCCGCAGTACCACCGTGCCGACCCAATAAAAGCCGACAAAGACGACGATGAAAAACGGGCCAGCCGAGTCGGCGGGATGTCGTAGAGCCAGTACCAGGATTCGAGGGTGAACATGGCGGGGATCGTACCCGCGGGACGGCGCGGCGGGGAGCG
>JAQBZA010000333.1 GCA_027622795.1 Planctomycetota bacterium
TGCTCTTGAACTTGAAGACACCGGGCCGATAGTCGCGCGGATACGGATTGAGAAAGGCCGCGGTGGGCCCGAGACCATCTCCCGTGACGCCGTGGCAATGGGCACAGTGCTCGCGGTAGAGGCCGTTTTTGCGGCCCGCGATGTCGCTGCGAACAGGACCGGCTGCGAGCCGGAGTTTCGCCTCGTCGAGACCGGCCTCGGGCAGGCAGACCGGATCGTCTGGCGTTCCGAACATCGCCAGCAGGATGGTCGCCACCTGCTGCTCCTGGTCTGGCGTGAGCCGCTGCTTCGTGGCCTCCACCATGTTGGGGCGAAACGACGCTGCCGGTGTGCGGCCGCAGCCGGTGGACACCATCAAAACCAGCGCTGCGACAGCGACCACCAGAGTGCCGCCGACGCCATCGAATCGGAGATGGGCTGTTGCTGATTTCATCGTCAAAAACACCTCTCGCAGAATCATGTGCCTCATGGTTCAGATCCCCAGCGCACCGGCCGGCACCACCAGCGTGCCCAGATCTTTGACCTCATCAGCCTCGAGCGTGAGCTTAAACCGGCCCTTATCCGACCATTTGAGCGCCGGCACGTCGAGCGCGAGCGCTCCGTTGGGCCCGCTCGCTCGTTCATGCCACACCTGGAATTCCAACGGCTCTCCGGCCGGAAGATCGGGAATCGTGAACGAGCCATCAGCGGCCGTCACCGCGACGTAGCCATCCTCCCGAAACACGGCATAAGCCTTCATCCAGGGATGAATGTTGCAGGTCACCATGACCGGCATGCCGGTCTCCTTGTTGGGCGTGTACGTTGTCCCCTCCCCTGCTGGGATCAGCTGATTGAAACTCGTGCCGGCAATGTTGGTGTTGTGGCCGATGGGATCACTGTTCCGCACGTCCACCGGCTGACCCACGCGAGCCGCGAACACCGGCGAGAGAAACTCGCAGTTCTTCTGGTCAAACACCAACTGGTCCGACGAGACAGGATTCTTCACCCGGCTCGACTTCCGCACGAAAATCACGACGTTGGCAAGCCCCTTGCTCGAACTGTCCACCAGCAAGGATCGGTCAAGCAGTTTCACGCCGTCTTTCGAGCAGACCTCGGTGTCTTTATCCACGACCAGTTGTCGGGCCGCCGGCGGCATCGCATCGAGCGTGAAGACGCCCTTCAGCGTTGCCCAACCGCTTCCCGTCGGGCCTGCCTCGGCGGTTGACTCGCCGCCCGCTGTCGACCGCAACGCCTCCCGCAGGGTCGAGGCCGCCGCTGCGTCCGCACGAGCGGCATCAAGACGAGACAGTCCGCAGCCGGACGCAGCGGTCAAACTGACACCAACAATGAGAAGCAGCAGACGAATCATCAGACTCACTTTGAAAACATGGAGGCATCGAGAACCATCTCACCGAGATCCGTTCCGGTGGCTGTGATCTTGACCTTCTTGCGACCCTTCTTTGTCTCTTCGGCCTTCCCGCCCACGGTCACCGAACCGATGTAGCCGGCCTTCTCGTGCCACAGTTGGAGTTCGACTTCACCGACCGGAAGATTGGCAATCTCAAACGATCCGTCTGGTCCACTCACGGCCGCGTAAGGATTGTCGCGGACGACAAGCCAGGCCTTCATCCACGGATGGATGTTGCAGGTGACTTGGGCCGGAATCGCCTCCGCTGCCTTGAACGTCACTTTCGCCTCCCCGCCGGCGGGAATGAGGTTGTTGGAAGGAGCATTTTTGAGCGTCGCGATGTTGCTGTTGTGCCCGACAGGGTCGGAATTTTTGACGACCAGATCCTGACCGGCCTGAACGAAGGCAACATGTGGCTCGAAGCGGCAGTCCTTGTTGTCGAGCACCACTTTCTCGGCCGTAGCAGCCGCAGCGGCGTCCGGATGAACCTTTACCGACTTGTCACGAACGAAGACTACCACGTTGGCGACCCCCTTGTCGGCACCCACCACCAGTTCCTCGTTGACCAACTTGTGCTTGCCGCACACCTCGACGTCCTTGTCGGCCTTGAGTTCGACCGCGACAGGAGGGCTGCCGGAATAAACAAAGCGGCCCTTCAGAGTGCCCCATTCATCACCGCTGGCCGTCGACGATGCAAACAGGCAACAGACCACGGCAGACAGAACGGTACGGCGGAGGCTGACATTCATGGCGATTCTCCAAAAAGGGCACGCGAACAGGAGGTACTCAAACAACAAACTCTCGCACTATCAGTTTAGCGCCACGCCGTCTCCGCGGGAGCCTGCAGACGATGCCGCCTTCGCCGACGGGGGATTGGCAGGCGGGGCAGACGTCTGAGCCGGGACTTGTGCTGGTGCTTGCGCGGCCGGGGCCACCTGCTGGCCGGGTTGCTGCGGCGCCGCCAGCGGCCCAAGGTAAGCCTCGAGCGGCAGGCTCCGCTTGGCAAAGGCGTCGAAGTGCATGAGCAAGTCAGTGAGCGCGTCGACCTGCTCTTCGCTCGTGCCCCGATACAGTTCCTGGCTCACCGGCGCGTCGAAGGGAATATTCACCGGCATGCCGGTGTAGGGCAGGAACCGCTTCGGATTGGCGATCCAGTCATGCACGTAGTCGGGCCGGAGTCGCTCATGAACCCGCTCCAATTGCGGCGCCAGCGCCTTCGGATTGCCTGGTGGCGCATAACTGCCAACCAGATGGCATTTCACGCAGTAGTTGTTGTTGGTGACAATCCGCATGGCACCGACAAGGTGGCCGGGATACGACTGTTCTTTTTCGGCGAGCGTGCTTTCATCGAGCCGCGGATCGTAGACATACGGGTAGTCGGCCCCATCGACCGCTGCGAAATAGTCGACGAGTTTGGCTGCCTCCGATGACTGGAAATTAAACCGCGGCATCCGCAACACCGCCGAGGGGCGGATCGTGTGCGGGTTGAGCAGGAAGCGATGCAGCCAGTTCGACTGCACCTTCTTGCCCTCGCCCACGAGCGGCGGCGGCAGCCAGCCCCAGGCGTCATCGGGCTTCACGTTGGGATTGATCTCCATCTCGTCGGCAATCACCACCGGGAACAGCAGCCGGGCGAGATCACCGCCGCGGGCAGGGTAATGCCTGCCCGCCTGGATCGCGTCTTCAGGGACGATCAGATTCTGGCCACCGACGAGCCGCGGCTCGCCATCGATCAGCACGTCCCGCCACGGCATGATCGGGCGGTGGAGCACCGCCTCTTCGTCATCTTCTTCCACGGGCACGCCGTCCTCATCGACAAACTGCGGCCGCCCCGTCTCGGAATCGAGAATCGGCATGCCGATGAGGGACGCCAGCCGCCGCCCTTGGCGATCGGTCTTGAGTGACTTCTCGACCTGCTGCGGTGTGAAGTGGGCCGCCAAGAAGGGGTAGTCGGGCGTCTCGAAGGCTTCGCCGAGCGACCCCGGCTCATACCGCACGTCCCAGCGATCCATCTCAAGGGCATGACACCCGCCGCAGTTGTACTGTTCCGCGACCACCAGCCCATCGAGCCGGGCCTGCTCCCGCGGGGAGGGCGCGTGGACGAATTGTGGCGCCGGGGGCTCGGCAACGAGGCCGAGCACGAAGGTCATCACGGCCTCCCGTTGCGTGTCGTTGAACGGGAATTGCGGCATGCGATACCGCTCGTTGTACGACTTGTTTTCAGCCTTCTTGTAGTCGTAGCTCCGCGGCTGGCGGAGTTTCTGCCAGAGGAACCCTTCCCGCTCGTGGCCCAGGAGTTTTTGCAGAAAGAAACCGGTGTCGGGATCGACCGATTCGGGGTCGACATGTGCCCCATCATGCTCGGCCATGCCGTAGGCAAGGTCGGCCTTGCCGAGATCGTCGGCTGACGGTTCGCCGTGCGCAGCGGCATGGCCGCCATGGCCCCCGTGGCCTCCATGATGGCCATCGGCTCCGTGCCCATGGCCCGCCAGCTGATGCATCACGAAGTGCGAGACCTGCTCAAACGCGATCCGCGATGGGTCCTTGCGGCCCCAATCGGCGAGCGCCGCACCGGCCGGCTTGGCGTCTTCGAAACCGGGGATGTCGTGGCATGAATAGCAGGCCAGCTTGGAGATCGTCTTCTTGCCGACGTAGGCGAGCAACGTCGCATCACGGCTTGCATCTCCCATGCCCACGAGCATCTGCTCGTCACCCTTGATCGACGCCAACTCGGCCGGAATGCCATTTTTCAAAACCTCGGCCGCACGAACGGCGGGGAATCGCTGTTCG
>JAQBZA010000334.1 GCA_027622795.1 Planctomycetota bacterium
CTTCCAAGACCTCGGCGGTACGCTCCGGCTCGACGCCCCGGTCGATCGGGTCGCGGTCACGGCTGCGGGCGACTCGACGAAGCACGTCGTCCACGCCGCCGGCGGGCCACCGGAGGCGTTTGATGTGGTGGTCTCCAACGCCGACGTCCACCATACCTACGCCACGCTCTACCGCGGGGTCGATGCCGCTCGCCGCCGACAGCGACGGCTCGAACGGATGGCCTGGTCGATGTCGCTCTTCGTGCTCTATTTCGGCACCAATCGGCGGTATCCACATCTGGCCCACCACACGATCCTGTTTGGGCCGCGGTTTCAGGGTCTCCTGCGAGACATCTTCCACGGCCATCGCCTGCCTGACGACTTCAGCCTCTATCTCCACGCCCCCACGATCACCGACCCGGGCATGGCTCCACCGGGAGGCGAGTCGTTTTACGTCCTCAGCCCCGTGCCCCACCTGGGCAACGCGGCGATCGACTGGGAGGCTGTCGCCCCCGGCTATGGCGACGCGATTCTCGCATCGCTCGAGCTGCACCTGCCGGGCCTCCGCGACGCGATTGTGATCCGGCGGCACTGCACGCCCGCCGACTTCGCCAGTCGGTTCAACGCCCATCACGGCTCAGCCTTCTCGGTCGCCCCGACGCTCACGCAGAGCGCCTATTTTCGGCCCCACAACCGTGACCCAGACATCCCCGGGCTCTACCTCGTTGGTGCGGGCACCCATCCGGGCGCCGGCGTGCCCGGCGTCGTCAACTCCGCCAAGGCCACCTGCGACACGATTGCAGCCGATTTCCATGTGGTCGCTTCGGCGGGCGTTGTGGGAAAACCGGGGTAGCCCATGCCATCTCGCCGGACGCTCGCTACCGGCATCCTGCCGTCCGCTCGCTCGGAGGAAACCTCGCTCCGCCATCCTGGCTGCGCTCGGTTTCCTACGCCGCTCGATTGGCATGGGCTACCCCTCCGATCAACGGTAATTCTCGATGGACCAAAAGATCCCCCCGGTGAATTCCACGTTATCGGCAGATAGTCGCTCGGATGCGGGAGAGTCGATTCGGCGGCATAGCCGCTCGTTCTCCTTTGCCAGCCGGCTCTTGCCCACCGGCAAACGGGGTGATGTCGAGCGGCTCTATGCCTGGTGCCGCTGGTGCGACGACGGAGTCGATGCCGCCGCCACGCCGCAGGAGGCGCTGGATTTTGTTGAGCTCGCCACAGATGATGTCCGCCGGATCGCCGCCGGTGAGACGCCGTCGGCACATGAAAGCCGCTGGCTGGCCGAGCTGGTGGGGCGGCACGATCTTTCGATCGCGGCGGCGGTGGCCCTGCTCGAGGGGATGCGGTCAGATCTCACTCCGGCGGCGGGCTTTCGGGAGGATGACCTCATGCGGTATTGCTTCCGGGTCGCCGGGGCTGTCGGCGTGCTCCTCTGTCCGATCCTGGGGCTCGAGGATCGCCGCCATCTCCCTCACGCCGCGGCCCTCGGCATGGGAATGCAGCTGACCAACATCGCCCGCGACGTGGCCGAAGACTGGCGGCGGAGTCGCTGCTACCTGCCGGTCGAATGGACCGACGGCCTGCGGCCCGGCAGCGGCCCGCCCGACCGGGAGCGAGTGCGGCGGGGCGTGGAGACGATCCTCGCCGTGGCCGACGGCTACTACACTGCCGGAGAGGCGGGCATCGCCGCACTCGATGCCGATTCTCGCCTCGCCGTCCGGGCGGCGGCGAGGATCTATCATGGGATCGGGACCAGGATCAGAAGCCGCGGCTTCGAGGTGCTCGACGAGCGGGCCCGAGTCTCGACACTGGGAAAGCTCAGGCTCTTCCTCGGCGCAATGCTGGTGGCCCGCGACGGAAACCGGAAAATGCGGCTTGATGAAAAAGCCTGGCGTGCGCTCGCCGCGGCGGAACACCAACTCAGGGAACACGGAGTCTCGTCATGAAGTGGGAAGCCCGGAACTGGGAAGCCTTGAATTGGGAAGCGTGGAGCGTCGTATTCACCGGCCTTTCGCTGACCAGCATCACGGCGGTCGTGCTGTTTCTCCTGGTCGCGATCAACCCGAAAGACACCGCCTATGGCTCAACGCCGCTCTGGTACGCGGCCGGCTCGGCCGTCGTGGCGTTGCTCTTCAACCGCGCGTCGGCATGGGCAGCCCGCCGGGCAGGTGACATCACTCCATAAATCGCCAACGCGGAGCGAAAGCTCCCAAGCGGAGAGGACGGGATTCGAACCCGTGGACCAGCTTTTGACCGGTCACGTCTTTAGCAAAGACGCGCATTCGACCACTCTGCCACCTCTCCAGCTCACGAAAAATCCCCATGGACCGGGGGCGCTTCGTGAACTCTATTCTGGGCTTTCCCAGGCGGTCACGCAAGGAGGCGTCGCGCGTCTATGGTCACGAGAGTTCCGGGCGGTCGGGCCGCGTCGATCATGGCCGCCCTCGTCGGGGCAGTATGGATTCTGTCGGGCATCGTCGCCGGTGCGGAGCTGGTCGCTGCCGGGCATATGGCTGCGGCGGCCGCGACGATCGTCGCTGGCGACGCCGGTCGCCATGTCGCCGCCCTCGCGGATGATGCCTTCGAGGGCCGCGAAGCCGGCAGCCGCGGCGGTCGTGCTGCCGGGGCCTACATCATGGACGCGATCGATCACCTCGGCCTCGAGCCGGCCGGTGACTCCGGCGGCTTCTATCAGCCCTTTGGGAGCATGCGGAATATTCTCGCCCTCGCCCGTGGCAGCGATCCGACGGTGGCCGACGAACTGGTCATCGTGAGCGCCCACTACGACCATGTCGGCTATGGCAATGCCAGCAACAGTTATGGCCCCTTCGGCTTTGTACACAATGGTGCCGACGACAACGCCTCCGGCGTCGCCGGCCTGATCGAGATTGCCGAGGCCCTTCAGGCCCTCCCCACCCGGCCGCGGCGATCGATTCTCCTTGCCTTCTGGGACGGTGAAGAAAAGGGGCTGCTCGGCTCCTATCACTTTCTCCGAGTGCGGCCCGAGCCGCTCCGCGACTATCGCATCGTCTTCTGCATCAACCTCGACATGATCGGACGACTGCGGGGTGAACGCGTGGAGGTGTATGGCAGCCGTACGTCCAGCGGCCTCCGGGCCCTGACTGTGGCCGTCAATAACCGGGCGGGAGCCACGGCCCTCGAACTGGCCTACGACTGGAAGATCGTCCCCGACTCTGATCATTATCCCTTCATTGAGAGGCAGATTCCGACGCTCATGTTTCACACGGGGCTCCATGACAACTACCACCGTCCCAGCGACGACGTGCACCTTGTAAACCTCGCGGGCCTCGAGCCGGTGGCGCGGCTGACCTTCGCCACGGCGATCGCCGTGGCCGATGAGGTCGCTGCCCCGCGCGCCTTTCGGGAAGCCTGCCGCCGCGAATCAGAGTCCTCACAGCGGCTGCTGGAGGCTCAGGCTGCCGGCGGCAAGCGGGGTCGCTGGGGTATCGGCACCCGCAGCGATGCGGCCGAGCCGCAGGCACCAGTGGTGGTGCGGGTATCTCCCGACTCTCCAGCAGCTCGTGGAGGGCTGCGTAGGGGCGATCGGATCGTGATGATCGACGGCACCGAAATCGTTCACCAGGACGACATGGTGCAGCGGCTGAGCGAAGCGGGTGAGCAGGTGACGATGATCCTTGATCGGCGGGGAAGGCTTGTGCAAGTCGAGCTGAATGATGCGAAGTGAACGAACAAGGCGCGGTGATCAGTCCTCGTCGTCCTCATCTTCGTCTTCGTCCTCCCAGTCCTCGTCGTCATCTTCCCAGTCCTCGTCTTCTTCGTCTTCTTCTTCTCCGTCTTCTTCCTCGTCGTCTTCGACCTCTTCCCACTCATCGTCGTCGTCGTCGTCGTCGAAGTCTTCGTCTTCTTCCTCGTCTTCTTCTTCGTCTTCCTCCTCGTCATCCTCCTCGTCGAGGTCATCATCATCTTCGTCGTCATCATCGTCGTAGGCGACGATCGACGGATCGGAGAGGCGGGGAAGATCACTCACGCCATCAAACAGGGCTTCGCACGCCAAGAGTTCGGGAAGTTCACTCCAGGAGAACACGTCGGCAGACAGCACGTCTTGATTCCCTCTGGGACCAACAGCAAGCGTCACGGCAAAACCTCCTCGCG
>JAQBZA010000003.1 GCA_027622795.1 Planctomycetota bacterium
CAGCGAGCACGGCGAGAATCGTGAGCGAGAGCTTGGGGGAGACGGGCTTGAGCGGCACGGTCGCCTCACGAACCACGGTCGTCCGCACGCCGCCATTTTCCTGGCGGAGATCGACGCTCGCGATCTGGTTGAGCAGCGTGTTGCGGAGTTCGCGGAGCCAGCGGAGGTCGTGCTCCACGATGTCGAGCCGGCTCATGTCGCTCGTGAGGCCGATCGAATCCTGCTTGGCCTGTTCGAAGCTCTGGGCGAGCCATTGCTCCTGCCGCTGGGCCGCCTCGAGCCGCTGGCGGAGGATGGTGGCGATCGTGTTGGCAAGCTGGGCATCGTCGCCGCCCATGCCGCGGGGCGAGCCAATCACATCAAACTGAGCGAGGTAGCCCTCCATCTGTTCGATCTTGCGGCGGCGTTCGATCACCTTCGGATGGTTGTCGCCGTAGTATTCAAGCAGCGTGTCGAGCTGGGCCTTGTCTTCGAGCAGCTGCTTTTCCACGCTCACGCGGGTCTGCTTGTCGCGGTCGCCGAGGCCCATCGATTCGAGGAAGGCCTCCTTGCCGAGGGTCTCCTCGATGGCCACGAGGCTCTGGCGGATGTTGCGGCCGCTTTGGATCGCCTCGGAGAGCGATTGGTAGGAGGCCTGGAGGAGCAGCCGCCGCTTCTGGGTCTCAATCATGGCGGCATTGAGCTGGATGGCCCGTTCCACCAGCGGGTGCATCGTCTTGCCGTCGGCCTTGATGCCGAGGTCGCCCACCCGCTGCCGCACCGCGAGAAACTCAGCCTGCTTGGCCTCGATCTTCTGATCCACCTCCTCCTTCTCCTTCTTGAGGAGATCGACGAGCGTGCCGGCCGTGCCGCGGTGGGATTCATCCATGAAGGTGGCATAGGCCCGGATGATCGCCGCTACCACAGCCGCCGAGGCTTCCTGGTGGGGGGAGCGGAAGCGGAGCTCGAGGATGTTGGTCTGCCGCACGCCGCGAACCTTCAGCATCTTCCCGAAGGCTTCAGCGAGCAGCTCGGGATCGGGCTCCTGAAAGAGGGCTCGCGTGGGCTGGTCGAGCAGCTGCACAGCCGCCTGGAGCACAAGCGGGCTGCTCACGAGCTTTTCGTAGGTGGCCATCGCGGCGAGATCGTCGCGGCCGCCGGTCATCGAGGTGCCGAGCGATTCGCGGCTGGTATCGACCACGAGCAGCTGGGCATCGGCCTCGTAAATCTTGGTGGCAGTGAAAAAGTAGAGCCCGCCGAGCATGCCGCAGAGCAGGAGCGTGCCCATCACGACAATCCGCCGATGCCACACCACCCGCAGGAAGCGGATCGCCTGCTGGATCGTCTGGGCGGTGGAATCGGGCTGCTGGAATTCGGGGGCGAGCATGCGAGGAGCGAAGAACCTTAGAAGAGCGGGATCGAGCGACCGGCGATCACCGTAAACCGCACGATCGATGTGAAGATGTTGTGGATCACCGTCTGCGGCGTCTTCTCCACGCTCACCACGTCGCCGGGTGAGAGACGGATGTTGGATTCGTTGTTGTGCTGGGCCTCCATCACGCTCGTTTGGATCACGACCGGTTCATTCTCCCCCTTCACATGCCGCGTGATGTAGATCTTGTCGGCCCAAGTGTTGCTGCGTTCGCCAGCGAGGGCGATGGCATCGAGCACATGCACCGGCTGGCCCACGGGCATCTCATACTGGCCCGGCTTGTTCACGAGGCCGATCACGCTGATCGGCGTCGGGTCGCGGGTCTCCACGCGCACCACGTCCCCGTCCCGCAGCGTCATGTTGTTGCGGCCGGCGGGATCAAGTTCGGTGAGGTCGATGGTGACCGTTTCGGGAGCGGCAGCCGCTTGGCCGGGCGCGGGGAGCCGCTGCGGCTGGCGGCCCGGGCCGGGAAGCCGCCGAATCGGTGACATGCCGGAGGCGAGTTGGATGTCGCCGTCGCCATCGTTCAATCCGGGCCCTTGCGGTGCCGCAGGTGCCGCCTCGGCCGCCGCCATCTGTCGCACGGCTGCGCCATGCCGCCGCACCTCGATCGTGGTGCCGGCCTTGTCGTTGAGCGAGCCGGCGGCCACGAGGGCATCGAGGAGCGTGCTCTGGCTGCGGGGCAGTTCCTGCACGCCCTGCTTTTCCACGGCGCCGATCACGGTGATCCGGTTTACTGCCTTCTTTTTCATGGTCACCGTCACCTGCGGCGCCCGGTAGAGCCCCCGCTCCACTGCTGCCGCGGCGATCCGTTGTTCGGCCTGGAAGGGCTCGAGGCCGGCCAGTGGCACCTCGCCCACAAGTGCGATCATCGCGAGCCCGTTGTCATCCACGCGGACAGGCGTGGGCGTCATTTGGGTGGCGGTCTCGAGCCCGCTGCTGATCGTCACATCCACCACGTCTTCCGGCTCGATCAGGCTGCTGGAGGTGGTGGGCATCGAGAGGCGGCCGAGGTCGGCCACCTTGGCGTTGGTGACCATCGCCGCCTGGTAGCGGGCGGGCATCCGCGAGGCCCGGATCACGCGATTCGCGCAGCCGGAAGCAGCGAGCATCGCGACCGCCGCCAAGCCGCCAAGCAGGATTCGCTGAAAGGAAGCCGAATAGAAATTCCGCACGCCGATCGATTCCTCAGTCCAACACATGTCCCCGCAAGCCCGCAGCGGGCTTTTCGGGGGTGTGGGATGTAGTCAATCGTTGGCGGCCGCCGCTACACGAGTTTCCCCTCCGATTGGCTGGGCGGTGGCAAGCTGCAGCAAGAGCGGCGAGGTGCGCAAAGCCGAGCGGCCAGACCGACTTGGTCGATCTGGCCGCTCTGAATGTTCTTCGCTCTACCGTCTCGTGACGGAGTCGATCACGGGGTCGCCGGAGTCGAGTCGGAGCTCGCCCCGATCGCGATGCCCGACCCGATGCCAGCACCGAGCAGAGCGGCGGTGGTGAGGATCGGGTAGTTGGCAAACGCCCGGCCGAGGAAGCCGCGGCGGGGAGCATAGCCCCGCGAAGGCGCCGGCTGATACTGCACCGGCGGCTGTTCGGGCACAAACTCTTGGATCACAGCCTCTTCCCCAGCAGGCACCTGCCGAGAAACGAGCGTGATGCCGGAGTCAGCGGTCGGCGGAGCCTTGTCAGCTTCCCAGAACCGCACGGGGAAAGCCGTCCCCGAGGTCTTCACCACATGCGAACCTTCGCGGAGGCCTTCGATGGTGAAGCGACCGTCTTCGAGCGTCTGCACGGTCGCCACTTCGGCCCCGGAGAAGCCCACGGTCACGATCTCAGCGCTCTTGGCTCGGCCGTTCACGTCCTTCACGACACCGGAAAACGTGCCATTCGGCCCGAGCACGATATCCTTCGCGGCCGCCGGGGCATTAACGACAGCCGGCGGAGCGGCAAACGACACGATTGGCGTGGCGGCCATCGCCATGGAGCAGACTCCCGCCCCGACGCGTTTCATCCAAGAGTTTGTGAGCATTTCGGTCCTCGGAAACTAGAAATCGGTTTGAGGCGAGACATCCCCTGTCTGTCCTATCGGGGGGTATCGGCAGGAAATAGTCGCCAACTTCACCAAAATGCAACCCGAATGTGGCGAGCCTTATGTGGGGCAAGCTTCAGCTTGCCAATCCAACCCTTACCCCCAAAATCCCCATCCCTTCCGCCGCGGCTTCGCCCGGGCCGGCCCGTCAATATCCACATCCTCCCCATCAACCACCCGGGCCGGGTTCTCGCAGCAAACTAGCTCCGCCAGGTGCTCATCCGCCATCTCGCAGATCGTCTCGTAGGCCGCGGCCATCCCGAAGGGCCGTTTCTTGGTGTCGTGGGCGTCGCTGGCGATGAAGTGGATCAGCCGGTTTTCCACACAATATTCCGCGATCCGCTGCGGTGATCCCCCAAATGCCCCGGTGAGGCTGCCGGCGGTGATTTGCAGGAGCCCGCCTGCCGCCACCACATCGTCCATCACTTCCGGGTGTTTGATGATGCCGCGGTTGCGTTCGGGGTGGGAGAGGATGCCCACGAGGCCCTGCCTATCGAGAGCGGCGAGGAGGGGCTCGAGCGGGATGTAGGTGTCGTGCGGCAGTTCGAGGAGCACATGCTTGCCCCGCTCCGCCAGAGTGAGCACTTTGCCCTGTTTAAGCAGTTTGGGCAGTTCGGGCTCGATCCGCACATCAGCCCCGGGTAGCACTGAAACCGCGATTCCCTCGGCATCAAGGGCCGCCTGCAGGGCAGCCACGCCCTGCCGGATGGCCTCGGCCGTCACATGGCTGTTGTTACCCAATTGGTGTGGTGTCGCCACGAGTGATTTCGTACCGTCCGCCTCTGCCATGCGGGCCATGGCGATCGACTCGGCGAGGTCAGCCGCACCATCGTCGGTCCCGGGCACGATGTGGCAGTGGATATCTGCGAACGCAGTCATCTGTGATGTCCCATCTGGGAAACAAACCAAAAGATTCCGCAATCTAGCGATCGTCACCAATGGCCAACAGCATCAATCTCGCGGAAAAGCGGATCGTCGTCACCGGTGGGGCGGGATTTCTTGGCAAAGCGGTTTGCCAGGTGCTTCGGGAGAGGGGCGTACCGGACACTCAAATCCTCGTTCCGCGCCGCAGCGACTACGACCTCATCCACGAGGCAAACGTCATTCGCATGTACGACGATTTCCAACCAGATGTCGTCATTCACCTTGCCGCCGAGGTTGGTGGCATCGGCGCCAACATGGCCCAACCAGGAAGGTTTTTCTATGCCAACATGGCGATGGGAATGCATCTGGTGGAAGAAGCACGCCGCCGACAGCTATCAAAGTTTGTCCATACTGGCACGGTCTGCGCATACCCTAAATTTTGCGAGGTTCCGTTTCGCGAGGAGGACCTTTGGGACGGCTACCCCGAGGAAACCAACGCCCCGTACGGCGTCGCCAAAAAAGCAATCTTCGTCATGCTCGATGGTTACCGCCGGCAGTACGGCCTACCAAGCGCGGTTGTCGTACCAGTCAACCTCTATGGACCGGGCGACAATTTCGATCCTTCCACAAGCCACGTCATCCCAGCGCTCATTCGCAAATGCGAAGACGCTCGTCAGGCAAACGCCCCGAGCATCACCTGCTGGGGCACAGGCGAGGCAAGTCGCCAATTCCTTCATGTAGCTGATGCAGCTGAGGGCATAGTTCGCGCGGCAGAGGTCATGGATGATCCCGTTCCTATCAATTTGGGTGGCGGGGAAGAAATTCTCATCCGTGAACTTGTTTCCCGTGTCGCGCAAGCGTGTGGGTACCTCGGCAAAGTCGAATGGGACGCCACCAAACCCGACGGGCAACCTCGCCGCTCTATCGCAATCGTCCGCGCTAATTCTCTTCTAGAGTGGTCGCCGCGTCGCCTGTTCGTCGACGGCCTGGCCCAAACGATCGAATGGTGGCGAGCGAACCGATCATCCAGCGATTTTGCATTGCAACGCGAAGCATACGCCAATTTGTCTTCGGCAGCATGACGAACTAAACCCCCAAGCCATAGTGTGAGGCGTGCCGCGAAGGTCGCTCAAACAATGACAATCCAGAGTCGCGCTGGGATCTCCAAACTCCCGCGCCAAATCGCAATAGCCGACGCCGCTCTGTCCCGCTGCTTCCGTGTGGTCGGTGATAGCAATCGGACAGCGTCGCCCTCCTCCTATGACGTCGCGGTGATCGGTCTCGGCTACGTTGGGTTGCCGCTCTGTTTGGCTTTCTCGAGGTCCGGAGCAATTGTTCTTGGAATAGACACCGACGCATCCAAGTGCACTCAGATTTCTGCTGGAACGTCGTACATCAAACACATCGCTGATAGCGAGATAGCATCCGCTGTAGCCTCGAAGAAACTCACCGCATCATCAGATTTTGCGTCCCTAGCTTTAGCAGATGCGATCCTGATCTGCGTGCCAACCCCACTCACGGCCAACCGTACGCCCGACATGTCGTATGTCCAAGGCACTGCGCGAGCGTTGGCGCCGCATCTCCGCCCGGGTCATCTGGTCGTCCTGGAATCGACGACATATCCGGGTACGACGAATGAGGTTATGCGGCCGATTTTGGAGGAGGGAAGCGGACTCATTGCAGGGAAAGACTTTCATTTGGCTTTTTCACCGGAGCGGGAAGATCCGGGTAATCCCAAGAGCAAGCTCTCCGAGGTGCCGAAGGTCGTTGGTGGGCTGACACCTGCCTGTTTGACTCGGGCCGAGAATCTTTACAGGCGGATTGTCAAACAAGTCGTTCCCGTCCCCAGTTGTCGCATCGCCGAGGCTACCAAACTCACCGAAAACATTTTCCGCTCGGTCAACATCGCACTGGTCAATGAGCTCAAAGTGATCTTTGCTGAGATGGGTATCGACGTGTGGGAAGTCATTCACGCCGCATCCACGAAGCCCTTTGGTTTCATGCCGTTCTACCCGGGCCCAGGCCTTGGGGGTCACTGCATTCCTATCGATCCGTTTTATCTGACGTGGAAAGCGCTCGAGTATGGCCAACGCACGCGGCTGATTGAGCTTGCCGGTGAGATCAACACCGCCATGCCCGAATATGTCGTTTCGCGAACCATCGATGCGCTCAACGATGCTCGCAAACCGGTTCGTGGCTCGAGGGTGCTCCTGCTCGGCTTGGCGTACAAGGCCAACGTTGATGACGACCGGGAGTCGCCCACTTACGTGATCATGCAGCTTTTGGAGAAGCGTGGCGCTGAGGTTTCTTATAACGACCCGCATGTTCCGGTCATTCAGGCGGGTCGCAGCCATCATGCCGTTGCCGGGCGGATGTCTCAGGAGATTACCGCGGCGTACGACGTGATCGTGCTTTGCACAGCGCACGAGGAGTACCGGTTGTTCGACTTTGCGAGCCTTGGGGTTCCGCTGGTCGATTGCCGCAACTTCGCGGAGAAGCGGCCTGCTGCCCGCTACGCCGCATAGCACGCCCAATCATCTCGAACGTTCACGACGTATCCGAAGAGATTTTTTTCATGGCCAACTTTGCATTGATTGGTGCGGCCGGCTTCATCGCCCCGCGGCACATGCAGGCGATCCACGACAGCGGCAACACGCTCGTAGCCGCGGTCGATCCACACGACTGTGTGGGACGGATCGACTCCTATTTCCCAGACGCCCGATTCTTCACGGAAATCGAGCGATTTGACCGCTATCTGGAAAAATGCCGCCGGGGACCAGAGGAGCAACGTGTGCAGTATGTGTCGATCTGCACGCCAAACTATCTTCATGACGCCCATATCCGACTCGCATTGCGGGTCCGCGCCCACGCGATCTGTGAAAAGCCCTTGGTATTGAGCCCCTGGAATCTCGATGCACTCGCGGAACTCGAGAGCGAGTATGGCTACCGCGTCTATAACGTCCTCCAATTGCGGCTGATTGAAAAACTCAAAACGCTTCGTGAAGACCTCCACTCGTCACCCGCGGCTGAGAAAAAGGATGTCTGCCTTTCCTACGTCACCCGGCGGGGATCGTGGTATGACGTGTCGTGGAAGGGGGATCCCAAGAAGTCGGGCGGGCCGGCCATGAATATCGGCGTGCACTTTTTCGATCTCCTCATCTGGCTCTTCGGCGAGGCTGAGGGAATCGAGGTGCACCTTAAGGATTCCCGCCGGATGTCTGGCTACGTGGAACTGGAGCGGGCGCGAGTCCGTTGGTTCCTGTCGGTTGACGAGGCCGATCTACCTGAAAGCGTAAAGGCGGCAGGAAAGTTCGCATATCGGTCAATGACCATGGACGGCGAGGAGATCGAGTTTTCGGATGGTTTTACGGACCTGCATACGCGGGCCTACAAGGAAGTGCTTGCCGGAAATGGCTTCGGGATCCAGGAGGCACGGCCTGCTGTCGAGCTCGTTCATCGAATCAATACCCTCGACGTTCAGCAAAGCGGCAATGTGCATCCCCGGTTGGAGCGAGGACTGTCAAACGTCTCGCACTCCTTGCGACGGCGGGTGGCCTCATGAATGCCACACACATTGCCGACCCAGATGGATTGCATCCTTCCGTAAAGGTTCATGAGTCGTCCTATGTGGACGGCGACGTTGTGATCGAGGCCGGAACATCAATCTGGCACTTCTGCCATATCATGCCGGGCTCGCGAATCGGCAAAGACTGTCGGGTCGGTCAAAACGTCGTGATTGGCCCGCGGGCAGTTGTGGGCAACAACGTAAAGATTCAAAACAATGTCTCCGTGTACGAGGGCGTCACCCTGGAAGATGATGTCTTCTGTGGACCGAGCATGGTGTTCACGAATGTCTACAACCCTCGTTCTGCGGTGCCGCGGAAGGATGAATACCGCGTCACGCATGTCGGCCGTGGCGCGACGCTCGGGGCCAACTGCACGATCGTCTGCGGGATCCGCATCGGCCACCATGCTTTTATCGCCGCCGGTGCTGTCGTTAATCGCGATGTGAAGCCATATGCTCTCATGGCAGGCGTACCGGCCCGGCAGATCGGCTGGATGAGCGAACACGGTGAACGCCTCGAATTGCCGGTGCATGGTGGTCAGGATCAGGCCCGGGACTCGACAGGTGGCGTATATCTTCTCGAGGGCTCGGACCTCCGACGGGCAGCCTGAAATCAATCACCTTTCTTTTTGGAACCTCACTCGTGCAGTTCATCGATCTCACGGTCCAACAGGAAGCGATTCGAGAAGAACTCGATCGGCGAATCGCTGCAGTTCTCAGTCACGGCCAGTACATAATGGGGCCCGAGGTTCAAGAACTTGAGGACGTGCTACGCGACTATGTCGGCGTGCGCCATTGCATCACGGTCTCGAGCGGCACCGATGCCCTGCTGATCTCCCTCATGGCCCTCGGGGTCGGGCCTGGCGATGAGGTGATCACCACACCATTCACGTTTATCTCAACGGCTGAGGTGATCGTCCTTCTGGGTGCGACACCGGTTTTTGTCGATGTCGAACGCGACACTGGGCTCATCGATGCCGAACTCATCGAGGAAAGGATTACCCCGCGGACGAAGGCAATCATCCCCGTCAGTTTATATGGACAGATCCCGGACATGAATAGGATCAATGAGATTGCGGCACGCCACGGCGATGTTACCGTTATTGAAGACGCCGCCCAGAGTTTTGGGGCAACCTACCATGGAAGGCGGAGCTGTGCCGTATCCACGATCGGGTGCACGAGTTTCTTTCCGAGCAAGCCGCTTGGCTGCTACGGGGACGGCGGAGCCATCTTTACAAACGACGACGCGATCGCTGACGCTGCACGGGCGATTCGGGTTCATGGGCAGAAAAAGCGCTACGTTCACATGGTGGTCGGCGTGGGTGGACGCATGGATACGCTCCAATGCGCTATCGTTTTGGCGAAGTGGCCACGTTTTGAAGATGAAGTCAGGCGCCGCGGAAGCATCGGCCAGCGGTACACCGATTTGCTGGGGGCCGCGACCGGTCCTTGCGTGGACACCGCGTCGGTCTGCGCGAGAACATCGCCTAAGATGCTGACTCTAATGAAGGTCCGCCCGTCGCGGTCGAGCGTTTACGCGCAATACACGGTGGTCGTGCCCGACCGCGACACGGTATGGTCGAGGCTCACGGCAGACGGCATCCCAACCGCCGTTCATTACCCACTGCCGATCAACGAGCAGCCGGCCTATCGAACGTTCGGACGCGGCCCGACGCCAGTGGCCGCATGGCTCGCCCGGCGTGTCCTAAGCCTCCCAATGGGACCCGACCTCGCCCCGGCCGATCAGGATCGCGTAGTCGAAAAATTGCTGGCGGCTTACGCATTCGTAGCCTTCCCCGGTCGACAAGGAACTACCAATTGCTTTAGGCATCTGTGTGCTAAACGCGCAGCTGGCTAATCGCAACCAAGTATTCTCTAATTGCAAAAAGTGCGGAGCCACCAACCTGATGGCGGTAAAACGCAAAATAACCCCCTTGCCTGGAAGACATCATTGCGCAAAAAAGCCTTGCTCCACACCTCTCATCCAAAATTCAGGGGTTACACAAAAAAACAATATTCACTGTAAATCATAGTAGAAAGTAATGTCTGCCATAGGAACCACTGGCTGTAGCATCTTGCCCTCGTGCGCCCAGACAGCTGACTAGGCGTTCCATGGGCATGAGTGCGCGTTTGCGCTTTTTAAGAATAGAGCTGCCAAAAAGGATGTAGGATACATATGACGAATGCCAGGGCGATAGCGAGTCGAGGTGTCGATCGGGAGGCGATGTTGCCACGCACGCAGTATTTCAATGATGACTATTTCGAGGTGCCACAACTGTTCTCGCAGGCTCTACAGATTCACCACATCCGCGCCATGCGGCCAGAGAGTGTTTTGGAGATTGGCATTGGAAACGGTTTTACTTCGGTTTTCTTAAAACGGGCGGGCATTGCTGTTACGACGGCCGATATCAACGCTTATTTAGAACCCGATGTCTGTGGCTCGATCGAAGATTTGCCGAATCTGCTAGCCGGCCGGTCGTTCGACGTCGTTGCGTGCTGCGAGGTACTTGAGCACATGGCCCTCGACCGGCTGGAGGAAAACCTAAAAGTTATACGGTCACTCGGTCGCCGCCTGTTTCTGACTCTGCCGGCGTATCACCGATGGATTGGCTTCGGTGGGTTCCTAAAACTGCCCTGGCGATTCCCGAAGTTGATCGACATGAATTACAGCATCAGGAAGACTACTGACCTTTCTGCTGGTCCGCACTTTTGGGAGGTTGGTTGGAGTGCCGGCTGTTCCCGTAAGTCAATCGAGCGACGACTCAACTCATACTACAGTCGGGTGCATAGCGGCAGATTCGCAGTCAACCCTGCCCATTTGTTTTTTATAGCCGAGTGAGGATTGCTGCTCGCTTAACCGGTAGCGGTTCGCGAAGACCGCTGGCCCGTAATGACATTCACAACGGCCAGCAACTCATCCCGTGAGCGGCGAGGCCCAGCATTTATCGCGACGAAGGTAGCGGCCGTTATGCCGAGGCCCGTGAGGAGCCGTAAGTTCCCGAGTCCCATGGGTTGGGTGACGCTCGCCGCCGTCGCGGCTCCGGCTACCGACGCGGCGAGCGTCAGACCAAGGTGGCGCCATGGAAACGACTGCCACCAGGAGACGCCGACGAGCCTCGCCGTACGAACCAGCAGAAACCCGGCCACGGCGTACACCGCAAGCACCAAGGCTGCAGCAGCGCCCGTCATGCCGCAGACCGGCACAAGCGTGCCAAGGAGCATGGCCGCGAGTACAAGACCAAGTGCGGATGCGGCGAATACCGCGCGACTCTGCCCCGCGGCGAGTAGTAGCGAGCCGTGAACGGTGACCCTGAGCGGGAGAAGGAGCAGGTATATGCGAAAGACGGGCACGCTGTCTAGGTATTTCTCGGAGTACAGGAATGCCACCGCGTCGGGCGCGTAGAGGAGCATTCCGGCGGTGAGAGGAAATACGAGCATTCCTGTCGTACGGACCGACGAACGCCAAAGTTCGAGCATTTCGCGTAGACGCCCGGCCTGGAAGAGCCGCACAAACTCCGGCGCGAGCACCGCTGCCACCGAACTGGAAACGATGCCGATGGCTGGAAGTTCCGTGGCGCCGTTGGCGTAGATCGCGAACGACTCCGCGTCGAGCCAACAGGCCATGACCAGTTTGTCGAGCATGAGGTGCACGCTGCCGACGATGCCCGCCAGCCCCAGCGGCACGGTGTACGCGAGCAGCCGGCCGAGAAAACCGGGATCCCAGCGAGCCGCCACGTCGCCGTACTCCGAGCGATAGATCGACACGGCGATCAAGAAACGCACCACGGTGGTAAGCGTTAGCCAGCCCATCACGGTGGCGACGCCGCACCCGCACGCGGCGGGCAGTATCACGGCGATCGACTGCAGGAAGGCGGTTTGCATTGTGAAAAAGGCGGCAGAGCGGCTTTTGCCGATCGCTACCAGCCATCCATCCGTGACCAACAGGGGCAGGGCGAACACGGGGTACAGCGCGAACGCCGCGGCCGCCGACAGCCTGCCCGTGGAGTCCTCGGATCCCCCAAAGACGCTCCAGCCGATCGTGGCGACGCTGATCAGTCCGCCTGAGCAGAGCAGGAGTACTGCAGCCTGACCGACGGCGGACTTTTGCCGGCCGCGATCGATCTGTGGCAGAAAAAAAGCCAGCCCCGCCGGAACGCCCAAGGTCGCGAATGGACTGAGCGCCTGAAAAGCGAGCCATACCTTTCGGTATTCACCGTATTCTGCCCCGCTCCACCACCTCGACAGCAGGGCGGCTGTCATGATCGTCAGCAGGCTGCCGACGACGCGGCCGGCGATAAGAAGGAGAGCGGCTTGCTTGCGCGAGAGCTGGGAATTATCATTTGGCATCCGATCAACGGGGTGGGCGTCTCCGCTCAGGCCCAACCAGCGGGACCGGAGGGTCGCAGATGGCTCCCGCTCGGGTCAATCGCCTTCTTTGTCGAGGGCCGGCCGCCCAACGGATGTTTTTGCCCTGTTTTCCGCTGGCCAGTCCCGCTACCCTCCAGCCCCGCTCCAGCCGCACACCACATCCTTCGAATTTCGAATCCAGGACCGGGAGCCGCGCAATCCTCTCGGCTGCATGACGATGCACCTGCTCGACATTTGCCACATCTTCCCTCCGGAGCACGCGCCCGCCGGCGTTCAGGCGCGGGATTTCGCGGAGGACATGACTCGACTCGGGCATTCAATCACGGTGCTCACGGGATGGCCGAATCATCCTTCAGGAATCCTCTACCCGGATTGGAAGCCACGATTTCGCGAGGTCATTGATTGCCCGCCGGGATTCACCCTCGTCCGCTGCGGACACTCCATCCATCCCCGAGCCTCCATGCCGTGGCGGCTGTGGTATTACCTAAGCTTCGCCATCAGCGCGTTTCTCAACGGCCTGCCGTGTCGCCGCGTGGACGTCGTCTTCTGTGAATCGACGCCCATCTTCGGGCCTTTGACGGCACTGTGCCTCGCCTGGATCAAGCGTGCGAAGTTCGTGTACCGGGTGCACGACGTGCACCCTGAAGCCGCCATGCACGCGGGACTCCTGAAGCCGGGGCCTGTCTATCGCATCCTGCGCTTCCTCGATACCTGGATCTGCCGGCGTGCCGACCTCGTCTTACCACTGACCGACGGGATGCGTTGCTCCCTCCTGGACCGAGGCCTCTCTCCAGATCGCGTGCGGGTGGCTCGGCAGTGGTTCGACGGCTCGCGGGTGACGCCCCGAGACCGTGACAACGCCTGGCGGCAGGCCCATGACATTCCCGTCGAGCAGTTCGTCGTGCTCTACGCCGGAACGATCGGCCACATCAGCGGCGCCCGGGTCGTGATCGATGCGGCGGATCGGTTGCGCGGCCGCCGCGACATCCTCTTCCTGTTCGTGGGGGAAGGGCCCGTCAAGGACGATTGCTTGCGACTCGCTCGCGAACGCGAGCTTGAGCACGTTCGGTTCCTACCGTTCCAGCCGGCCGAGGCGCTCGCGGACGTCCAAGCAACCGGCGACGTCGGCCTGGTCACGCTGCTGCCGGAGTCGGGTGATACCTCCGTGCCTTCGAAGATTCACGGCTACACGGCCGCCGGCCGCCCCGTGATCGCGAGCGTCCGCGACGATTCCGCCACGGCACGAACCGTTCGGGAGGGGCAATTCGGTAATGTCGTTCCTCCCGGAGACGCGCAGGCGTTGGCGGACGCGATCACCGCTCTGGCGGACGACCCGGCCGAGGCGGTTCGCCTCGGCGGCAACGCCCGTCGGTTTTTCATGGCCAACCATGATCGCGCGGCGCGCACGTCCGACCTCGAGGCCATCCTCCGCGTCCACGTGCTCGGAGCGACGGACGACGGCGAGATTCGCATACGGCAGGCGACTACCGCCGACATCGCGTCGATCGCTCGCGTCCACACGGAAGCATTTCCCGGATTCTTCCTCACCCGACTCGGACCTCCATTCCTGCGGTCCTACTACCGGACCGTTCTGCAGTTCGACGGAGGGCAGCTCTACGTCGCGGAGAACGACCGGCGGATCGTCGGATTCGTGGCCGGCTTTGTCGATCCGGCACGGTTCTATGCGGCGCTAAAGCAGAGTCCGTGGAGGTTCGCGGTACCTTTGGCACTCGGCCTTGCGCGGCGGCCGTGGCTGGCCGGCCGCATCGCCGCACGGATTTGTGATGCGGCCGCCCGCGGCCGACGCACCTCCGGTGCCGTGGCGACGGTCGGTCGCGTGGAGTTGTCGTCACTCGCAGTCCGCCCCACGGCTCAAGGCAAGGGAATCGGGCGGCGGCTCGTCAACGCGTTCCTGGAAGCAGCCCGGCGTGCTCCGGCCAGCGTCGTCAGCCTGACCACGGATGCCAAGGACAACGACGATGTCAATGCGTTCTATCAGCGTGCCGGCTTCCAACTCGCCAGCCGCCGATCCTCGGCCGGTCGCGCCATGAACGAGTACGAGATTCATCTTCGCGCAGCGGGCTGACCGCCACCCTTGGCTTCGGAACTCGATCCGCCCATGGAACGAATTCTCATCCTTTCGCTGCCCTTCGAGCGGGGCCTGCGCTTTTGGCTCGACGGAAAGCCCGTGCCCGGGACGCCGAGCCTCTTCCACCTGGCCGAGCGGCTCGCCGGCCGCGGTGTTGAGGTGCTGTGGCTCATGCTGGACTGGACGGGTCCGCTGCCGCCGGGTGGTTGCGTGCTTCGCAAGGGATCGATCACGGTCGAGATCGTACCGAAACCGACGGAACGGGTCGCCAGGTTCCTCGACGACTCCGAGCGCGGTCTCCTGCACCGTCTACTGAAGCCGTATGACTTTCTGTTCCTGCGGCGGGCCACGCGAGTCGCGGCGGAACGTTTTCGTCCCGATGCGATCTACTCGGTGGGGGTGTACAGCCTCCTCGGCACTCCGCTCGCACGGCGGCTGGGCATACCAGCGATCACCCGCATGCTGGGGGTGTTTCTCGGCGGCTATCTCGATCGCTGGTGGAAGCCGCCCTGCACGTGGAACGAGATCACCACGCTACTCGTCAAGCCCGACCTGCTGATTATCACGAACGACGGAACCCGCGGAGACCGAGTCGCCGCGAGGTTCGGTATCCCGGCGGAAAAACTTTGGTTTCCGGTGAACGGCGTGGATGGAACGATCGTGCCCCTGCCCGGCGATCGCGACCGCGCGCGGGCCGCGCTGGGCGTAACGCCAAACGCTCCGATCGTTATCAGCGTCGGCAGGCTGGTGGCGTGGAAACGCATGGACAGGGTGATCACGGCATTCAAGCATGCACCGGCTAATTCGCAGGGCATGGCCCGGCTCCTGATGGTGGGCGACGGGCCGGAGCGGCGCTTCCTCGAGGAACACGCACGGACGCTGGGCATCGCGGAGAGAGTGTTGTTTCTCGGAAACGTGGGACGCGACGATCTGCGGGGCTACCTTGCGGCGGCCGACGTGGCCGTCTTCGCCTACGAGCACAGCAACGTCGGCAGCGCCCTGCTGGAGGCCATGCGGGCCGGCAAGGCGATCCTGAGCATCGCCAATGGCGACACGCCGCGGTTCGTCGAGCACGGAGTGACCGGACTCCTGGCACGCCCGTCCGCAGCGGACGTTGAGCTGGGGCCACTCCTGAGCAGACTGTTCGCCGACTCGGCCTTGCGTGAACAGATCGGCCGGGCTGCGGCGGACTGGGCCGCCACCAGCCTTCAGTCGTGGCCGCAGCGGATGAATCGCGAGTGCGAGATACTCGAGCAACTCGTCTACCGAGCCCGACGCGTCGTCTCGAGGGCAGCGTAGGCCGGGCGACATGGCACTTCCCCACTGGCTAATCCTCGTCGGCGGAACCCTCGCCCTGCTTGCCAGCAGCACCGACCCCCGGCGGTTCGTCCTGGTCATGATCTTTACGCTGCCGTTCAATGGCGCTTTCGTTGAAGTGGGGCAACGGCTCGAACTCTTTAAGGTGGCGAGCCTCATCGCGCTGCCCGTCGCGGCCTTCCGTCTGCCGCGGCTGCTTGACTCCGGGGCGTGTGGGGGTCTCGGCGTTTTCGCCTGCTGGTCGGCCTGGATCATGCTCCTCACCTTCTGGTTTCCACCTGAGTATCTGAACTTTGAAGGGGACGGGATGCGTTCGATGGGCCTGCGGCTCGGCATGCAGGGAACATTGCTGCTTTCCCGCGTCACCCTTGCCGGGCTGTGCATCATGAGCCTGCGCACGCCGCAGGACGTGCTGGCGGCCGTCCGCACGTGGGTGGCGGCGACGACGGTTCTCGCTGGGTTCGGGCTGCTCGAGGAGGCCTGTCACTTCATCGGCTTCAACGTCGGAGGCGTGTATTACGACGGGCTGCTCAATGGATCACCGACCCACTTAGTCCATGACGTGTCGGGGATCGCCTTCAAGCGCGTTGGCTCGTTGGCCCACGAGCCAAAGATGCTGGCTCGCTGGCTCATCCCTTCCCTCGTGGTGCTGCTGTGCGATGCCGCGAGCGGCTTTCGCGTGACACTATCACGGTTCCGAAACCGGCTTCTGATCGCTGTCCATCTGGCCGCCCTCGTGTTCACGTTCTCGACCAGCGGTTACTTGGTATTCTTGATGTCGACGGCCATCCCGATCCTGGCGATGGGCACGTCGGCTGCGACTGCGTGGCGATATTGCTCCACCATCGCGGCCTTGGTCGTGATCGCTGGGCCGTGGGCACTCGGCCTCGACGCGGTGGTCCAGGCCGTCATCGCCGAAAAGTACTCCCGCTACGGCGGGTTCGTCCAAGGCGGCACCGACGGCCCGGCGCTCAACTTTTTCGCGGCATACCCCTGGGCGGCACTCTGGGGCTCGGGCCTCTCCACCCAGGGCTTCTATCTGCCCGAATTCATTTCGGCCGACTTTGAATTCGTCTACGAAAATGTCATGGAGCGCGGATTCGGCGGTTTCGGTGTCGAGTCAGGCTGGCTGTCGCTGCTGCTCGATACCGGTTGCATCGGCATCGCCGCGATCCTCGCCCCGGTCGCCTCGCGGTGGGCCTGCGGCACGCGGATGCTACATCGGCTCGCAGGGCGGCCCGAAGCGGCCGACGCCTGCACCGCGTTGCGGCTGACACGTTGCGTCCTGGCGGCCTGCCTAGTCGGCATGGTTGCCTACCCGCTCGAAGGAGTCGGCCTGCTCGCGGTGTCCGTCGGCATGGCCTCGGCGGCGATCTCCTCGGCAAGTCGCCGGTACAAAGACATCCCCTCCCTCTCGGCGCCGGACGTCGCGACAGCGATGCACCCCTTTCATACCCGGAAGGCCTTTTCATGATCCTCGGCATCAACAGCCTCGGAACGCGCGGCGGGGGTTGCGAGACGGTTCTGCGCTCCCTGCTTGACGGCATCGCCGGCTCCACCCCCTGCAGCCGAGCCATCGAGCGGGTGGTGGTCTTCGTTCTGCCCCACGACGCCTACCCATTCAGTCATTCCTGCGGCCCAGACATGCAAATCGTGGCCTGCCCGCCGGTCACGGACAACGCCATCAGTCGGTACGCCTGGCTGCGCACCGGATTTCAGCGGTTCCTGCGGCCCCATGGCTGCGACGTCCTCCTGCACATGAGCGGAGTGGCCGGAGCGGTAGATCTGCCCCAGGTAGTGATGCTGCAGAACTCGTTGTATTTCTGCCCCGAGGCGATCGCCGCATATCGACGGCCGGGGGTGCCCGTACCGTTGCGGCTGAGAAAGATGGTCGAAGTGCCGCTCGCGCTCCGGTTTTTCCGCCGCAGTTGCCGAGATGCCCGGAGGATCATCGTGCAGTCCGAGGTGATGAAGGGCTGGGTCGAGCGCGACGCCGTCGCTGCCCGCGGTCGCGTGCACGTGGTCCGCCCGGCGATGCCAGACCTGGCCCACCCCACCCCGACGGTGGACGATGCACCTTCCGCGATGCGGGCGACGCGGGGCCGGCGGCTGATCTACGTCGGCAACAACCAGCCGTACAAGAACCTGAAGGTCTTGTTCGCAGCAGCCGCGATGGCCGAAGCCACGCACCCGGACTGGACGTTCTTCCTGACCCTGCCACAGCCAACGCCGACGGCGCCGAGGAACGTCGTGTTCCTGGGGCAACTCGGCCGGCGGGAGGTCGCGGGGGCCCTGCGGGAAGCCGATGCCCTCGTCATGCCGTCGCTCGTGGAAACCGTCGGACTGCCGATGGTAGAAGCCCTGAGCCTCGGCACGCCGGTCGTCGCTGCGGACCGGCCATATGCCCGGGAGTTTTGCAGCACCGCGGCGAAGTATTTCGACCCTCACAGCCCGGCCTCGCTTTGTGCGGCCATCGCCCGCACGGTCGGTGGAGGCCTCGAAAGAAGCATTGCACTGCACGAGGCCCTGCAGCTGCCCCGCCCCGTCGAGTTCGCGGAGCGGATGATCGACCACTGCCTCGCCGCCGCCAACGCCGCCCCACTGGTCGCAGCCGACGCCAGCCGCTTCGCGGCCTGACGCAGAGGGCTCCGACGCAGCGCCGCTCGCGGTCCGCCGCTCCGAAGCGGCAGTGTGGGCAGGCGGGAGGGTATGCACCGAATTGTCGCCCCGGGAACCGACCGGCGGGCCATCGTCCCGCAGCTGGAGTGGCCTTGTGCTTCACGCGGACGCGCGATATTGACCCGCGGCGGCGGCGGCACCACCTATCCCCCGCCCCGCTCGATACCCGGCCTGGCGAATCCACGGGCACGAACCAGACATCGTTCATGAACATAACCACGGTCGTTGGCGCCAGACCCCAGTTCATCAAGGCTGCCGTCGTCTCTCGCGAGATCGCCCGAGAAGCCGAACGCCGGCCTCTGACCGAGCGGATCGTCCATACCGGCCAGCACTTCGATGCCAACATGAGCGACGTCTTCTTCGAAGAACTCGGCATCCCCGCCCCCGCCCACCATCTCGGGATCGGCGGCGGAACGCATGGGCAGAACACCGGCCGCATGATCGAGGCCATCGAATCGGTTCTTCTCGACGAGCGGCCCGATGTCGTGCTCGTCTACGGCGACACCGACTCAACGGTCGCCGCTGCGCTGGCGGCCGTGAAGCTGAACATTCCCATCGCCCACGTCGAGGCGGGCTTGCGGAGCTTCAACCGCCGGATGCCCGAGGAAATCAACCGCGTCATCACCGATCACGTGAGCGACCTGTTGTTCACTCCGACGGCGGCGGCCGTGGAGAACCTCGCGCGCGAGGGCATCTCCAGCGCGGCGGTGCAGGCCGTGGGCGATGTCATGCTGGATGCCACCATCGATTTCGCCAGCCGGGCAGAGCGCGAGAGCACCATTCTCGAGCAGCTCGGCTGCACCTCCGGGGCATACATCCTGGCCACCGTTCATCGGCAGGAAAACACGGACTCCCCGGCGGTCATGAAGGCCGTGGTGGACGCATTCGCCGCCGTTAGTCGGCCGATTGTCTGGCCCTTGCACCCGCGGGCCCGGCGTCGCCTGCACGAGTTCGGGCTGACCGTGCCAGCGACGGTCGTCGTCACCGAACCGCTCGGCTACCTCGACATGGTGAAGCTCGAAAAGCATGCCCGACTAATCGCCACCGACAGCGGCGGCGTGCAGAAGGAGGCCTACTTTCATGGGGTACCCTGCGTGACAATGCGAGAAGAGACTGAGTGGCGTGAACTCGTTGATGCCGGCTGGAACGTGCTCGTGCCTCCCGGATCGGGCCGGCTGGGAGAGGCACTGGAGGCGCTCTTTTCCACCGGCCCGGCCGAGAGCCGGTCCATGAGCATTTACGGTGACGGGCAGGCCGCCAAGCGGATCGTCGACGGGCTGCTCGGATTCGCTTCGACGCCCGCGGCCTGGACGGCGAGCGGTCGCGCCGCGGACGCTACCGCTCCCCCGATCGCCGCCCGGCCGGACTGGAGTGCCGCATGAAACGGATCGTGGCGATGATACGCGAACAGGGCCCGGCTGCGGCGCTGCGGCACGCCATGCTCTGGCCCGTCAGACGGCTGCGTCGCAGGAGAATTCTAAGCGCGATCGCGTCATCCGCCGGCCTCGAAGACCGCTTCACTGCGATCTATACCCACAACCTTTGGGGTGACTCCGAAAGCGCGAGCGGCACGGGGTCGAACCTCCGGCACACCGAGGTCCTGCGGGCGCGTTTGCCCGGGCTGTTGCGGCACCACGCGATCGACACGGTCTTCGACGCACCCTGCGGCGACTTTCATTGGATGCGGGAGGTCGTCGCCACAACCGGCATTCGCTATGTGGGCGGTGACATCGTGAAGCCGCTGATCGAGAAGCTTTCGGCGACACATTCGACGGGCCGCGTGTCGTTCATCCACCTTGACCTGACGCAAAACGGGTTTCCGGCCGCCGACCTGATGATCTGCCGCGACTGCCTATTCCATCTCTCCTTTTCCGACTGCCTGGCCGTCCTGCGGAATTTCCTCTCAGCTGGCATCCCCCTGCTCCTGACCACGACCCACGAACTCCGTCCCGGCCAAGCGAACCATGACATCGCGACGGGCGACTTTCGCCCCATCGACCTCCACAAGCCGCCATTCGGCTTCCCGACCGCCGTGCAGGCTCGGATCGATGATTGGATTTCACCCGAACCGCCTCGATTCATGTGCCTCTGGACCCGGCAGCAGGTTGCCCATGCCGTGACGGTGCTGGAGGCACACGTCCGAGCCGCAGCGGCGTAGCTTCGGCTCGAAACCACACAACTCAGGGGCCTCTCCACGGCTGAAACCCACTTGCCTCGATTCGCCGTTTCCGCCAACATCCCCGCCCCGACGGTTGTTTCACCGCCTCCGGATCCTGTCATGGCCAAGCGGTTTTTTGACGTCGTGTTCTCGATGCTGGGGCTCCTCCTGCTCGCGCCACTCCTGGCCGCAGCCGCCTGCCTGGTGCGGCTCACGTCGCCAGGCCCGGTGCTCTTCAGGCAGGAGCGGATCGGCCGGGGATTTCGTCCTTTCACGATCTATAAGTTCCGCACGATGGTCGCGGACGCGCCTCGGCGCGGCGCAGCCATCACCTGCGGCGACGACCCTCGGATCACGCCGGTCGGCAGATTCCTGCGAAAGACGAAGATCGACGAACTGCCGCAGTTGTTCAACGTGCTGCGCGGCGACATGAGCTTCGTCGGCCCGCGGCCCGAAGTGCGGTGCTTCGTCGACTTGTTTCCCGACGACTACCGCGAAATCCTGTCCGTCCGCCCCGGCATCACCGATATCGCGTCGATCACCTACTGCGACGAGGCGACGATGCTCGGGCAAGTCGCCGACCCGCAGGCGGAGTACATCCGCGCCATCTTGCCGCACAAGATCAGCCTGGCGAAGGAGTATCGGCGCAGGTCGTCGCTTCTCTTCGACCTTGGCTTGATTCTGCAGACGCTCGTCGCTGTCGTCCGACCGGCACCCATTCCGGAGAAGAATTGCGTCCTATGACCGCCCCCCATGCCACAAGCGTCCCCTTCTTTCGGCCCGCGCTGACCGAAGACGAAATCTCGGAGGTTGTCGCCTGCCTGCGGTCGGGATGGCTGACCACCGGCCCGCGCACGAAGCAGTTTGAGGCCGACTTTACTACCGCCGTCGGGGCGAAGCACGCGATCGCCGTGACGTCATGCACGGCGGCACTTCACCTGGCGGTCGAAGCGCTCGGGTTACGGCCCGGCCAAGGAGTGCTCGTGCCGACGATGACATTTGCCGCGACAGCCGAGGTTGTTCGATACCAAGGGGCCGTTCCGATTTTTGTGGACTGCGATCCGGTGTCGCTCAACATGGATCTCTCCGCAGCGGAACAGGCACTTGTTGCACTGCGGTCAGACGCAACCCCGCTTGATCGGAATTTAGACGTTGTCGGCATCATGCCAGTGCACATCGGCGGCCTCATGCTGAACATGGATACCGTTCGAGCGTTTGCAGCGGCTCATGGCCTCTGGATCGTCGAAGACGCAGCGCACGCCCTACCCGCCGCATATCGGCCCAATCCCAACGCATCGTGGCGTCGTTGCGGCGAAGGGACGGCTGACGTTACCTGCTATTCCTTCTACGCCAACAAGACGATTACCACGGGCGAAGGAGGCATGGCCGTTACTGATGACGAGGCTCTGGCGGCACGCATGCGGAGTATGTCACTTCATGGCCTTTCACAAGACGCCTGGAATCGCTTCAGCGGGGGTTCATGGGACTACCAAATCATCTCACCAGGATTTAAATATAACTTGACTGATATCGCCTCCGCAATCGGCATCCATCAGCTGCGGCGAGCCGAAATTCTCCGACAGCGACGCGAGTTCATAGCGAATCGATATAAGGAAGCGTTCGCGAACCTGACCGCTTTCGAATTACCGCCAACGGATTCGGACAGACATCATTCCTGGCACTTATTCCCGATTCGCTTAAGGTTAGAAGAACTCTCAATTGACCGAAATGAACTCATCAACGTACTGAAATCGCGCGGTGTCGGCACATCGGTACATTGGAGGCCGCTGCACCTGCACCCATATTACGAAACTTCATTCGGATGGCGACCTGAGCACCTCCCTATCGCATCAGCCATTTGGGAGAGGCTTTTGAGTCTCCCTCTGTCACCAGCAATGACAGATGAGGATGTAGATTACGTAGTGCAAGCCGTCACTGCAGCCTGCAACGAACACGCCCGGATACCCCGCAACACACGAACCGCAGCCTAGATAGCCGGCTTGATTTCGAGGACTTGAGGATATCAGCGTTTAGACAACGGCGACCAAAGCGAACGTCGTGGCGGCTGGCGATGAAGGCGGGCATTTGCCCCACGGGGCCGATAGTTCTCGTGTCGGCTTACGCCACCGACACCCCGAACGCCGCTGACTTCGCCGTTTTTCCGGCAGTATCACTAGCGAGCACTGTAGAACCGGATGTACGCACCCAATTGTCATCGCACTGCCAAGTGACCAAATCACCGTTTGACTTCTTAATCAGGACCTGTTTCCCACCATTTGCAGGCCCGAAATCTTCCGCCGCCAAAACACGGTAATCGCTGCCTAATGAGTTCGTTTTGAGCGGATTCCCGGCAGAAATGTAGATCGCATAGCCTCCGGCATACAAGTTAGTAGAGGCATCAACGGCAAGTGGTGTCCCAGAACTTTCAATCACCGAGAGCGATCGAAGACCGCTAAATGATGAAAGCGTCACGCCAAACTGCGACTCTTTCAACGCCCTGCCAGCGACGTCAGATGCAACCACAACCGGAAGATTCGCTGATCGAACCCAGTTGTCATCACACTGCCACGTCACAAGTTCGCCGTTTGTCTTGCGGATAAGAACTTGCTTGCCACCGTTAAAGCCAAAGTCCGCACTCGCCACAACCTCAAAGTCGGCACCAAGCGAGTTCGTCTTGAGAGGCGAACCTGTGACTATGTAAACCAGGTTGCCACCTGCGTAGACCTGTAATTCATTGTCGTGATAGATGGGAATCGGCCTTGGGCTTGCGGACCCCAAATTCACCACAAACGTATCGCCCACCGCCGCCCCGCCGAGCGAGGACGTTCCCGACACCGTCACATTCACCGTGCCCGTCTGCCCTGCCACCGGCGTGAGCACGAGCTGGCCATTCACAACCGACGCCGCAAGCTTCGACGTGTCTGCCGACGAGACCGTAAACGACATCAGGGCCGTCTCCGGGGCGACCGACACGTCGGTAAACTTCACGAAGTCATTCGGCTGAACGATGTTGTCAGCGTTGACGTTCCACAAAGGGAAATCGTTGAAGGCTTCATTGCCGTAGTACGTGGTGGCGTTGTATGTGAGCGCGCTGGCCATCGTGTTGATGACCGTCATCCCCGAGCCAAGCACCCGCCCAAACACCGTGAAACCACCATTTTGAGTATCGAGTTCCGGGTTGTTCCCGAGATTGAAAAAGAACTGGTTGGTCGCACTGTTGGGCAGGCCTCCCAACTTCGCCATCGCAATCGTGCCCGCCGTGTTGAGATTGCCCGGCTCATTGACGACGGTCGGCTTCTGCGGCACCCGAATCGGATCGCTGCCCGCCAGATCGGCGGCAACGTTTGGCGCGGTATACCCACCGCCCTGAATCACGAAGCCGGGCACGGCTCGGTGGATGATCGTGTTGTCGTAGTCATCGAGCGCGTCGGGATCATTCACGTAGCTCAGGAAGTTGCTCACCGTGGCTGGCGTTGTGCGGGTGCGGCCGGCGCCCAACTCATCGAACATCTCCACAAAGAAATCGGAGTTCGTCAGCGGGGCGTTCGTGGCAAACTTCACCACCGTGCCCGTGATGGCCGTCTCATCGAAGTGCTCCGCGAGGTCGATCGTGACGGGTGCGGACGTGGTGAGCGTCTGAGTTGGGATAACGTCGAGTAGATTCGCCGCCATCACCTGCTTGGGCTCGAGCTGCTCGCATCCGCCCAGACGGGCCGCGGCCGCCCGCTGCCGCCGGCGACGGCCGCTCACTCGCCGGGAACTGGAGCCCGCCTCGGAATGGGCACGAAACGGACGGGCGAAGGCGGCGAAGAGGGCGTTGAAGGGGCTCATGACAGTGCTGGGGCCAGAAGGAGGATGGAGCGACAAAACCCTTTGATGTATCGGCGAAAAATGCTGCGATATTGCCCGGAAGCCGTCCCTGAACCGTGAATCTCGCGGTGCCACAGCTGCCGGCACACGGCGGCCTTGACCTGCTTGATACGGTTCTGCCCCAGAAACGGTTCAAAACAAGGCTATTTCCCTCAGTTTGCAGGGATTTGGGCGGGGGTCAAGAAAAAGGTCGGACAGGGGCTGGTGGGCCGAAAACCCGGGAATTTCGGGGAAAATGGGGGGATGCGGCGGAGCGGGGAATGGCTGGGGGGCCGTTGTCTTCGTGCACGGCTCGGCTGGTACCAAGTTGGGGGCAGCGGCATAAGCGAGATCACCCGTTACGGCAATCGGTCGCGGCACGACGCCGGAGAAGCTCATCACGGGAGACCGGCTCTGGCCCGCGAGCCCGCTCGGCCCGAGTTCGCCCGGCCTCAATGGCAGCCACGGTGCTGTCGCAGTGATCGTGGAAGTAGGCAAGCGTCGCATAGACCTCGGCTGGCAGAAGATCTGGGTGCTGCCGCAGAATCTCCTCGGCAGACCAGCCGTAAAAATACTGCTCCGCTGCAATATGCTCGACGGTGTACCGAGTACCCTCAATGACGGCTTTGCCATCGGTTGCGAGGGCGATATGCGGATAGGTGTCGGCAGTTGCCACGGGAAATTCCTTACGGATCTGAAGGCCTCTGACTCTAACGCGCTGCATGATCGGCCCGATAGTCGATTGCGACCGCTGTTCGCTGGCCCACGGAGCCGGGGTGGCGGGAGCTGGAGACGTCGCTTGATCTGACCCGCTTTGAGGCCGATGCCTTGCTCAAGCATTGTGGCGTCACCGAGGACCTGGCGACCGCCGAGGAAGTGGCCCAGCAAATCAGCACCCTCCGCCGGTTGTTGGCCGGATGAGGGCCGTAACCGACGCGGGTCGCGAGGAGTGACCCCACGCTCTGCCCGCACGTCTGTATCACCGACGGCAAGCATGTCGGTGCTGCAGCGGATGGCCGCACCCGTTGGTGGGAGGAGGACGCTTTTGCCGTTCCTCGCCACGCTGAACGCGGGCGGTAGCTCCTAACCTCGTGGCGGAAGAGCGGCTCAGGCCGGCCCTTGCGCGGTCGTGCAGACTATGCGTTGGCGGTTACCGGCGTCGCCAAATCCCGAACGCGGGCTCTGAAATATTCAGGATTGTGGAGGATCTCGTCCATCAGCCGGCACACCGTCTTGGTTGGCGGCTTGATGTTCTGCTCCCAATCCCGAATCGCCGCCGCCGACACGCCTGCGAACTGGGCAAAAAGAGGCTGGCTCACGCCGAGCAATGCCCGAACTTTCTTCACGTCGG
>JAQBZA010000004.1 GCA_027622795.1 Planctomycetota bacterium
TGAGAATGCCCCGGGCCAATGCCGAACTGCCCGCACCTCCCGCTCCATCGCTGCCCGCACCATCCACCGCACCACTGGAGCCACCGGCGGCCGCGCCCTCGCCCCCAACCACCCGGCTCGCCGGACCAGGGCCAAGATCGACCAGCCGCGCCGAAGTGGGCAGCGTGATCGCCAGCCGGGACTCGGGGCCGGTCAGCGTGCCCGTGATCATCGCCGGCTCGGCCGTGGCCGGCAGGCCACTGGCCCGCACATACACCTCGGCCCGCATGTCGTCGCAGCGACCAAGAATGACGTCGATCCGCGGCTCACTGCCGCCAGGCTCTGCCCTCATGCTTCCGCCTGCCGCCCGAAACGCTCGCGCGCCAGATCGCCAAGCTGCTTGAGATCGAGCTTGCCCGACCCGAGCACTGGAATCTCCTCGATCCGGGCGAAGGCATCGGGTCCCGGAATCCACAGGTTTGGCAGGCCGCGGTCGGACAGTCGCCGGCAGAGGGCCCGCGGATCGTCGATGTCGCACACATGAAACACGACCAGCCGCTCTCCCTTCGCCGGATCGGGCACGGCCGACACCACCGCCAGCATCTCGCCGTCGGTAGCGCCAAGCTCCTCGTTGATTGTCTCTTCCAGATTCAGATGGGGCACCATCTCACCGCCGACCTTGGAAAACCGGCTCTCACGGCCGGTGATCGTGATGAAGCCATCGTGGTCGAGCACGGCGATGTCGCCCGTGCAATACCAGCCGTCATGCACCACCTTGGCCGTGAGATCGGGCCGGTCGAGATAGCCCTGCATCACGTTCGGCCCACCGATCCAGAGGAGGCCCTCCTTGCCGACCGGCAGCTCGTGGCCCGTCTCGCGATCAGTGATGCGGGCCTTGCAGCCGAGGATCGGCTGGCCCACTGTGCCCTCGCGGGCGTCGACCGGCCGCCCCGGCACATGCCGCGCCGGCGGCACGTTGGCCGCCACCAGCGGCGCAAGCTCCGTGGCGCCGTAGGCCTCGCTCGGCCGCACGCCAAACTTTTTCTCGAACGCATCCGACACGTCTTTCGTGAGCTTCTCCGCCGCGCCAAACACCGCCTCGAGCGTCGAGAAATCCTCGGCCGGCGTGCGACGAATGTAGATTCGCAGGAAGGTGGGCGTGGCCATCAGGATCGTGGCGTGATGCTCGCGGGCCAGGCGGCCCACCGTCTGCCCATCGCGGGGATCGGTGTGATAAACCACCGCCGGCTCGAGCGTGAGCGGCGTCCAGAGCGTGGTGGTGTAGCCGTACGAATGGAAGAAGGGGAGCACGCCGAGGGCGACGTCGGCCGCCGAGAGATGGAGCATGTGGTCGATCGCCCGTACATTGGAGCCGACATTCTCCTCGGTGAGCATCACGCCCTTCGGATCGCCCGTGGAGCCCGACGTGAATATGATTGTGAGCACATCTTTTGCCCGCAGCTGATCGACACCGAGCAGCTTTTCGAGAATCGGCAGCGGGGTGAGCCGCGCCTGCACGAAGGCGGTGAGCTTCTGGCTCGTGGAGAGCTGCGTGCGGAGCGCCCCCGCATCGAGCAGCTTCTCACCCACGTCAAGCTTCACGCGGGCCAGAAACGCGGGGCTCGAAATCACGTGCCTGAGCCCGGCCCGCTCGATGCAGACATCGAGGATTCCCTGCGACGTGGTGTAGTTGAGGTTGACGGCCACGCGGCCGGAGAGGGCCAGGGCCGCATTCACGATCGCGCCGCCGGCCGTCGGCGGCAGCAGCACGCCGACATTTTTTTCCTCCGGCCCCAGCACCTTCTCGAGCACGAGGCGGGCGGCCAGGATGCGCAGCAGCAGCTCGCGGCCGCTGAGCCGGGTGCCGAGCGAGTCGGCCATCTTGAACCGCCCCCCGGCGGCCCGCAGCTGCCGCAGCATGCGGCGGGGCAACACAAGCGGTTCATGCGGCATGGAAGTTGTCGACATCGTCACTCCCGGAGCGGGGTGGATCGCGTTGCCCGTTGAGGCCCAACCATTAGAATCGGGCCGCGCCCAACGTGGATCGCCGCGTCGCCTCATTAGAGCCGGGCTCCCCCGGACTGAACAGTTCACCGCCCCCCCTCGGACCGCCGCATGCCCCGCTATCAGCCCGCCCAGATCGAGCCCAAATGGCAGACCTGGTGGGATCACCACAACACGTTCGCCACGCCCCGGCTGCCGGTCGATCGCAAGACCTACGTGCTCGACATGTTTCCCTACCCCAGCGGCGACGGCCTCCACGTGGGCCACCCCGAGGGCTACACCGCCACCGACATCGTGGCCCGCTTCGAGCGGATGCGGGGCACGACCGTGATGCACCCGATGGGCTTCGACGCCTTCGGCCTCCCCGCCGAGGAGCACGCCATCCGCACCGGCACGCCGCCCCGCGAGAGCACCAATCGCAACATCGCCACCTTCCGCCGCCAGCTGAAGATGCTCGGCTTTAGTTACGACTGGGGCCGAGAGGTCGCCACCACCGACCCCGACTACGTCCGCTGGACGCAGTGGATCTTCCTCGAGCTCTTCGACACCTGGTTTGACACGGCGCAGCAGAAGGGCCGGCCGATCGCCGAGCTGCCGATTCCTCCCGACGTGGCCGCCGCCGGGGAGGCCGCCATCGCCGCCTACCGCGACGAGCATCGCCTCGCCTACCAGTCGGAGGCGCCGGTGAACTGGTGCCCGGCCCTCGGCACGGTGCTCGCCAACGAGGAGGTGATCGGCGGCGTGAGCGAACGCGGTGGCCACCCCGTGGTGCGGCTGCCGCTGCGACAGTGGATGCTGCGAATCACCGCCTACGCCGACCGGCTCGAAAAGGAACTCGAACACCTTGACTGGCCGGCCAGCATCAAGAAGCTGCAATGCGATTGGATCGGCCGCAGCACCGGCGCGGAGGTGGACTTCTTCATTCCACCGGCCGGCGACAACAGCGCAAAGGCCTTCGAAGCCTGGAAGCAGGCCCGCGGGAAGGCAGGCTTCCCGGCGAAACCCGGCAGCGACGTGCTGCGGATCTACACCACGCGGCCCGACACGCTCTACGGCGTCACCTATATGGTGATCGCCCCGGAGCACCCGCTTCGCGACGCCCTCACCACGCCGGGGCAACGGGCCGCGATCGAAGCCTACTGCGAGGCCGCCGCCCGGAAGAGCGACCTCGATCGCACCGATCTCGCCCGCGAGAAGACCGGCGTCTTCACCGGGTCGCACCTGATCCACCCGCTCACCGGCCAGCCTGTGCCGGTGTGGGTGGCCGATTATGTGCTCGCCACCTACGGCACCGGCGCCATCATGGCCGTGCCCGCTCACGACGACCGCGACCACGAGTTTGCGAAGACGTTTGGGATCGACGTGGTTACGGTGGTGGAGCCGCCTGCCGGCACCGCGCTCGAGGCCGGCGAACTCTTCACCGGCCACGGCACCGCGATCGCCTCCGGCCCCTACACCGGCCTCGACACGCCCGCCTTCATCGACCGCGTGGGCCGCGATCTCGAGCAGGCCGGCCTCGGGTGCCCTGCCGTCAACTACAAGCTCCGCGACTGGCTCTTCAGCCGGCAGCGGTTTTGGGGCGAGCCCTTCCCGATCCTCCACGAGCTCGACGCCGCCGGCAATCCGACCGGCGCGATCCGCGGGGTGGCGGCGAGCGACCTGCCTGTGCCGCTCCCCGACCTCACCGACTTCAAGCCCGGCGACACGCCCGACCCGCCCCTCTCCCGCGCCCCTGCCGACTGGCTCTTCGTGGAGCTCGACGGCAAACGCTACCGCCGCGAGACCAACACCATGCCGCAGTGGGCCGGCTCCTGCTGGTATTACCTGCGGTTTCTCGATCCGAAAAATACCAGCCGCTTCATCGACCCCGAGGTCGAGAAGGCCTGGATGCCCGTCGATCTCTATGTGGGCGGCGCCGAGCATGCCGTGCTCCATCTGCTCTACAGCCGCTTCTGGCACAAGGTGCTTTTCGACCGCGGCCATGTGTCGCACCCCGAGCCGTTTGGCAAGCTCGTGAACCAGGGGATGATCCTCGGCGAGGTGGAATTCACCGGCTACCGCAGCGTAAAGGGGGGCTGGGTGTCGGCCACCGCCCGCGGGCCCGATGACGCGCCGATGAAGGTGGCCGCCGAACACGTGGAGAAACAGGGAGAGCATTTCGTGCTCCGCGATGCCCCGCAGATCCGCGTGGAGAGCCGGGCCTACAAGATGTCGAAGAGCCGCGGCAACGTGGTGAACCCCGACCAGGTGGTCCGCGACTTCGGCGCCGACTCGCTGCGGCTCTACGAGATGTTTATGGGGCCGCTGGAGGCGACGAAGCCCTGGAGCACGACCGGCGTGGGGGGCGTCCGCGGCTTCCTCGACCGCTGCTGGCGGCTCGTGGTCGATGAGCGGGCCGATGCGATCACGCTCGCCCCGCAGGTGTGCGACGATGCCCCGTCTGATGAGCAGCTTCGCGAACTGCATCGCACGATCGACAAGGTGACGAAAGACATCGAGAGCCTCTCCTTCAACACCGCGATCGCGAAGATGATGGAGTTTGTGAATTTCGCGACGCCGCTGGAGCGACGGCCGCGGGCAATTCTCGAGCCGTTTGTGACGATCCTCACGCCATTTGCACCGCACCTCGCCGAGGAACTCTGGGAGATTCTCGGCCGGCCGGCGCCGGTGTCGCTGGCGGCCTGGCCCACGGTGGAGGAGAAGTGGCTCAAGGACGATACGGTGGAGATTCCCGTGCAGGTGCAGGGCAAGCTCCGCGGGCGGGTGACCGTGGCGGCCGACGCCGATGCGGCCGCGATCGAGGCCGCTGCTGTGGCCGATCCAAAGATCGCCGAGTTGCTGGCCGGCAAAACGATCGTGAAGGTGGTGGCCGTGCCCGGCCGCATGGTGAATTTTGTCGTCAGATAGCCAGACACCAATCAGCGGCTGTTGATCATGGCGGCCACCTTTTCAGCAGCCTGCGCTTCAGCCTTTTCCATGACCTCGGCAAGGGTCACCGGCGCACCGTCGCGACGGCGGCTCTCGTCAGCGGCCTCCATGAAGGCAAACAATTCGATTGTCTCAGCCGCTGTGACGGGAGATCGACCGGTCTGGAAGAACCGGACGATCTCGACGACGAGCGGACGATATCCATCGAATCCTCCGGCAGGAGCAATACCGGTGCTGCCGAATGCCATCCCTCCATACCCGGTCTTGCCACGACGGATGCCCCGGAAGGTGCCGATTCGACCACCATTCCACACGCCGGTCACCAGGTCGAGGCCGTCGCTGTGGGCCCGCGTGACCCGCTCGCAGCCGGTGCCCATGATCGTGTAGAGAGCCTCGCAGCCATGAATGCCGTACCACGCAAGGTCCATATGTGTGGGCTCGAGCGAACAGGGCGAGTAGGTACTGCCGCCGATCACCTCGCCAACGGAGCCTTTCCGCACGGCCTGCGTCGCCTCACCATACCGGAGGCTTGATGCCGAGAAGACGGGGGCGGCATGGTGCTCCGCCAACCGCAGGATCGCGATGGCGTCGGCCAAGGAAGCTGCCAACGGCTTATCGATGAACAGCGGCTTGCCGGTGGCCAGTACCGGTGCGGCTTGCTCGAGATGCACCCGCCCATCATTGGATTCCAAGAGGACGGCGTCGACCTTCGTCAGCAGGGCATCGAGCGAATCCACGATCTCGACATCGGCAGCCTGCATGGCCTTGGTGTATTCGGGAACACGTGAGGTACTCGAGGGAATGTCGCGACTGCCGCGTGGAGAGGCCGCCACCACCCGGCAGCCGGGCACATGGGCATCTGCCGCGGTATCGTTAAGCAATTTTGTGAACGCCACTGCGTGCGAGGTGTCGAGACCGATGACACCCACGCGAATCAGCCGATCCTCAGCGGGTGCCAGGCCTGCCAGTCCGACTACCAGGACCACCGCGACCATGTGCGCCCCCCATGCTTGCAGCGCAGCTTTGTCATCCGTGGGTTTCCAACTCGTCATCATCATGACCCTCACTTTTCTACCGAGACTGTCACAAGAACGCTCCGGACGCCTCGCCGGAATCATTCGGCAGCGACAGGCACTATGTGGACGGCATCGACGATCACATGGCCGTCGGTATCCGCATTCGAGATAACCACAACCACCGCGTTCCCCTCTGCGAGGTCGAATTGACCAAGCGAATGCCAGCCCTCCTGCGTCGGGCCCGAGCGCTGGTTGACCATGAGCGGGTGGCGGTGCGTGCCGATCTCGAGCGTGACCGGTACGTTGGTGGCCCGATTTGGCCCGGGACTGGCGATCATTCGGATCTCATAGCGGCCTGCCTTCGGCACCCGGGCGCCATAGCGGGCCGAACATTCTCCCTTCGACGTGTCGGCATCGTGACGGTATCCATCCGCCACGAAGGGGGCGATCGCAGAACTTGATTGCCATGCTCCCGTGAACGTCGCGGCACCATCATCAATCACGATCCCGGGCAACTCCCGTGGATCAAGTCCAACCGGCGACCGAGGGCCGGTCCACTCGAGCAGCTGACCATCGGCCAGCAATCGCGCCTGAAGCTGTTGGTATTCGATCTGCTGGATCGATCTGCCGTCGTCGATCGCGATGGCTGCCGCTGTCGCGGCCGACTGGCCCAGCACCATGAAGACGGGCTCCATGCGGATGGAACCATACGCGATGTGCGACGCACTTAAAGCCACGGGCACGAGCAGATTCGTTGCGTGCGCAGCCTGCGGCACGATCGCCCCATAGTCAATGGGGTAGGGATCAACCCGCACCTGGACATCGCCTTCATTCCGCACCTTTCCATCGACGTCGACATGGCGTTGCACGTTGTGCGAATCCATGTTGTAGGCGGCCATGCCGACCGGGCGGGGGGCGACACGGCGCCCCTGGCAGTCGTGTTGCGTCATCACATAGTCACCGATCATCCGCCGCGCCTCGCGGACATAGAGTTGCTCTTGCCAGCCATTTCCTTCAACGAATTCGTCGCGACACATGCCCCAGCGGGACACTTCCTTTCGCACTGCCTCGGGAACCCGCGGATGGTTGGCCAAGGTCCACATCAGCCCTTGCTGGTAGAGCCGGTGGTGGGCAACGATCCGCTCTCGCTCCGCGTAGGTCGCCTCCGGATACGCGTAGTTTTGACCGATGAAATCGGTGGAAAAACCACGATTGTTGTTGGTGTCGGTCTTGCGGTTGGGCATCGGACCGGGAAGCCACGGCACCGTCGCCTCGCCCGCCTCGAAATTCCGCAACAGCAGTTCGTACCACAGTTCGTCGTAGCCTGACGGCTTGATGAAGGGAATCCGGTTTTCCGGATGGTCGGTCAGGCACATGCGAAAGCAGTAGGCCTGAACACGGTGATCTCCCAGCGCCTCGGCGCCCGGCCCTGTAGGATCGATGAAGGGGAGGAGACCACTGGAGGAATCACCGGGCCGCACGTAGGGGTCGACACCGGGGGCGAACTGATGGTGTTTTGCCTGCGCGGTTTGGACGCCGTTGAGGCTCTCTTCGTAATGTGCCCCAGACTCACGGCCCACATGGAAGGGAACGCCAGCGGCCGCCATCAGATCACCCTCATAGGTCGCATCGATGAACATGCGCCCGAGGAACGCTCTCCCCGACTCCATCACGATTGATTCGACTTGAGCCCCCTGCTTCCGAACGCCCGTCATCCGATCAAGCCGCTCACGATACACGATCTCGACACCTGCATCGGCCGCCATGCGTTCGAGGACCGTGAGCGCCGCCGACGGTTCGAACGTCCACATGACATCCTCGGTTGCGCCGGTCCGTGACTGACCGCCCGAGCGATACTCATCCCGCCGCTGCCACTTCCACGCCGATGGCGACTCGTAGTGCTGGCGGATCCCGCGGTAGAACTCTCTGGCCAGCCCCCCGATGACGGATTTGTTGCCGATGTCGGTCTGGCCGAGGCCGCCTGTGGTGAGCCCGCCAATACGGCCGGTTGGTTCGATGACCACAACCGACTTTCCCATCCGCCGAGCCTGCACGGCTGCGACAATGCCGCTTGCCGTGCCGCCGTAGACGACGACATCCACAGTCGCAGCCCTCATCTCAGCTGCCGTGACCGCAAGCACGACGACCCACACAAGCCAGCGCATCAACGCCTCCTCAAAATACCTTCCGGGAGAACATACCATTTTCCCGGCCGCCAAGATTCACTACGATACCGGGCTCGGCGGTCACCGTGGGCCTTTCTGAGGATGGTTTCATGAGCGTACAGCGTGTGTTGGCACTGGTGCTCGGCGGTGGTCGTGGCACTCGGCTCTACCCGCTCACGCGCGACCGTTCCAAGCCGGCGGTGCCGCTGGCAGGCAAGTATCGGATCATCGATATCCCGCTCTCCAATTGTGTCAACAGTGGAGTGAAGCGGATCTATGTGCTCACGCAGTTCAACTCTGTGAGCCTCCATCGCCACATTCGCCGCACTTATACGTTCGACCCATTCAGCGGCGGCTACGTCGAGATCCTCGCCGCCCAGCAGACCCTCGACAGTTCCGGATGGTATCAGGGCACGGCCGACGCCGTGCGGCAAAACATCCGCTACCTACAGCAGCCCGACATCAAACATGTGCTGATTCTATCGGGTGACCAGCTCTATCGGATGAACTACGCCGACATGCTTCACACACATACGTCAAGCAATGCCGATGTAACGATCGCCGGCATCCCGGTACACGATGAGGCCGCCTCGGCTCTCGGCATCATGCGGTTTGATCACGATGGTGTGGTGCAGGGCTTCCTTGAAAAGCCGCAGACATTGCCGGAGCTCGAGCATGTGCGGACCGATCCAGGCTGGATCGACCGCCACGGCATCCCGTCAAATGGCCGCAGCCTCATGGCGAGCATGGGCATCTATCTGTTTGACCGCGACTGCCTTCTCGATCTCCTTACGAAGACCGACTATCAGGACTTCGGCCGCGAGGTGTTTCCGGCGGCGATCCGCGCCAAGAAGGTGCAACTCCATCCCTTCGACGGCTACTGGGAAGACATCGGTACGATCCGCTCCTACTACCAGTGCAACATCGACCTTGCCGCCACGCAGCCCCCCTTTGAACTGGCCAGCGCCGAGGCCCCGATCTACTCGCGCGCCCGCTTCCTGCCACCGACGCGAATCGATGGGGCGAGCGTGCGGCACAGCCTGATCTCCGACGGCGGAGTGATTGGCGAGGGAGCGGTGATCGAAAACAGCGTGATCGGGCTGCGGTGCCGGATCGGCCGCAACGTGGTGATCCGCAATTCGGTAATTCTCGGCAACGACTTCTACGAGCACGATGAAAACATTGCCGCCAACACCACCCGTGGGCTTCCACCGCTGGCAATCGGCGATGGCACGATCATCGAGGGGGCGATCGTCGACAAGAACGTGCGGATCGGAAAGCGGGCCCGGATCGTGAACGATCACGGCTGGGAAACACTGGCCGACAGTGACCGCTTCACGGTGCGGGATGGCGTGGCTGTAGTGCCAAAGGACGCCATCATTCCTGATGGTTGGTTGCCTGAACCGACCCTGGCGACAGGGTAGCGGGTGATTTCGGCGACCGGTCGGGCGGGTATTTGGCCGTGGCCGGATCGGGATGTTTCGGCTCGTCGACATAGTCCGCAACGACGACAGCGGCGGGATACGCCGCTACCGCTTCGTTGGCCTCGCCTGCATCGTAGTCCCCTTCGACGAGCGGCGGCCACGGAGTTGCGGTCACATTCAGTGGCAGGATCCCGTTACTGCGGGCACAAAAATCATTTTGCGGAGCGGAGCCATTGGGCACCGGTCCTGAATAGTCGAACGGGTCTGGGCACATCGTGCAGCCCGTGGCGGTGACCGCCAGCAACATCAGCGGCCAGGCGACACGCCTCATCGCATCCTCCAAACACAGCCAGGAAAAATTCCGTCAGCGGCTGTTCCCTCCCCAAAGCACCCACTGGAGGTTTCGACCAGGTGCGGTCCCTATCTTCAGAAAAACCATCACAACCGCACTCCCATGGCGGCCATGAGCACCTTCATGTCATCCCAAACGTCCCGCTTTGCCGCCGGATTCCGCAGCAGATATGACGGGTGATAGGTGCAAATGACACGGGCCGTGCCATGGTCAAACCACTTCTTCCTGAGTTTTCCAATTGACTCAGTCGTCTGGAGGAGAGCGTGGGCGGCGGACGTACCAAGACAGCAGATGAACTCCGGCTGGATGATTGCCAGTTGCCGCTCGAAATAGCTTCGGCAGTTGGCGACCTCGTCGGGGAGCGGCTGGCGGTTGCCGGGGGGGCGGCACTTGAGCACGTTGAGGATGTACACATCGTCACGGGAGAACGTGCAGGCCTCGATGATCTTCGTGAGCAACTGGCCGGCCCGGCCGACAAAGGGTATCCCGGACGCGTCTTCGTCAGCGCCTGGTGCCTCACCAAAAAAGCAGAGCCGGGCATTGGCCGGCCCCTCCCCAAACACGGTCTGTGTGCGACGCGTCGCCAGTTCTGCGCAACGCGTGCAATTGACCACCTCATCGCGGAGAATCCGCAAGGCCTGCACCCGATCCGCCGAGCCATCGGCGGGGCAGTCACGTTCGCTTCTGCCTGTTTCGCGGTGGCGGAGGGTTGTCGCTTCCGGGGAAGGTTGGTCACACCGGCCAAAGAGAGGCTTTCCAGTCGCTGTGCCAGAGCCTTTGGGGAGCGGGAATCCATGCGGTCACAGCGCGCGGCGATGGCGCTTCGGACCGCGGCCCTTGCCCAACAGCGGCGCGGCTGCCGGCTTCTTGGGTGGGGCGGGTTCGGCAGCTGCCTCAATCGGTGCCGCGGCCTCACCCGGATGCCGTTCGCCCTGCGGGCTGGCAGCATCCCGCATCCGCCGATCGCAGGCCTGGAAGCCGACGATCTCGTCCCGCTCAAGGAGTTTGTCGATCCGTAGCTCGATCCGAGTGAGCTGCGGGCCCTCTTCCGGCGCCACGAACGTGTAGGCCACGCCCTCGCGGCCCATGCGGCCCGTGCGACCAACACGGTGGACGTAATCGTCACAAAACTCAGGGATGTCGTAGTTGATGATGTGTGAAACACTGGATACATCGATGCCACGGCCCACCACGTCGGTGGCGACGAGGATCTTCACGGAGCCCTCGCGGAACTGTCGCATCACGCGGTCGCGGACATTTTGGGCGAGGTCGCCGTGGATGCAGGCCACTTCGGTGGTGTCGCCGCCACGGCGGCCCCGTTTGCGGGCCAGCCGCTCGTAGACCTTGTCGGTGCCCCGCTTGGTGCGGCAGAAGACGATCACCTGCCGCGGCTGCTCCCGCTCCAGAAGCTGCTCGAGCAGATCAAACTTCCGTGTGGGGTCGACCGTGAAATACCGCTGCTCGATTGTCTCCACGGCGATGTCGCGGCTGGAGAAGTCGAGCGTCTCATGGTCGCGCATGTAGCGCTTGGCGATCGTGATCACCGGCGGCGGCACCGTGGCGGACAGCAGCAACGTCTGCCGGCTCTCCGGGCAGCGGCGGAGAATCTTTTCGATGTCGGGACGGAAGCCGATGTCGAGCATGCGGTCGGCCTCGTCAAGCGTGACGATCTCAAGATCACCGAGCATGATCGTGCCACGGCTCAGGTGGTCGAGCACGCGGCCCGGCGTGCCGACGATCACCTGTGGCCGCTTCGCAAGTTTGTCGATCTGCCCCTTGATCGGCTTGCCGCCATAGACGGCCACGCATCGCAGTTTGGAACCATGGGCGAGCTTCTCGAACTCGTCCTTCACCTGCACCGCGAGTTCACGGGTGGGCACAAGCACAAGCGCTCGAGGACCATCGCCCCGCGGGGGCACGTGGGTGAGCCGCTCGAGAATTGGCAGCACAAACGAGGCCGTCTTACCGGTGCCCGTGCGGGCTTGGCCGAGAACGTCGATGCCGGTGATCGCACGAGGAATCAGGCCCGCCTGCACCGGGGTGGGATGGGTATAGCCGGCGCGGCGGACCGCCTCCAGCGTCGATTCCGAAAGGCCCAGTGAATCGAATGTTTCCTGCTGGTCGCCACCAGCCGGCTGCGGGCTACTACCCTGCGGGGCGTCTGTGTGGCGGCCCCGATGTTCAAGCGACACTACGGATTTTCCTCATACGTTCGTTGAGGAAAAGGTACCACGCCGTGGAAATCCGGGCAAATGCGGGATGACAGGCTGAAGCCTGTCCTACTTTCCTGACAGGCTTTAACCTGTCAATCCGGCCGTGTCGCACGCCAAGGGCTACGCCACAGAACTAGCGGTCAAACAGCTTCTTGATCGCCCACACCGTGGCGGCCCGGCCGGCCCGGGCGATCGACCGCGTCAGCGGAATGTGCTTCGGACACACAGCCACACAGTTTTGGGCGTTGCCGCACATCTGGATGCCACCCTGCGACGTGAGCGACTCCATCCGTTCGTCGGCAATCATCTTGCCGATCGGATGAGCATTGAAGAGCATCGCCTGGCTTACCGCGTGCGGCCCCACGAAGCCCTCGTCAAATGCCTCCCGCCGCCGCTGCTCAAACGCCTCCTGCGACTCGTCATCCCGCCGTACCATCTCGATCTTCGTGAATTGCGGGCAGGCCTCGAGGCAGCAGCCGCAGCTGATGCAGGTAGCGAGGGGATAGGCGTCTTCCTGCTCCTCCGGCGACACCCGCGGGCCGGGGCCGTGGTCATACGACCCATCGACCGGCACCCAGGCCTTCACCCGCTCCAGCGACCGGAAGAGCCGGCTGCGATCGACACACAGATCACGCACCACCGGAAACTTCGTCATCGGCCGCAGTTCGATCTCATCCCCCTCGTCGAGCAGGTTGTCGACGAGCGCCGAGCAGGCCATCCGCGTGCGGCCGTTGATCAGCATCGTGCACGAGCCGCAGACCTCCTCCAGGCAGCTGCAATCCCAGGCCACCGGCGGCACGGGCTGGCCGTCTTCCGCATGGGCCAGGGCCGCGATCTTCTGCAGCACGCTGATCACGTTCATGTTGGGCTCGTAGGGCACGTCGAAGTGCTGCCAGTAGCTCTCCTCGCCCGGAGCATCCTGACGTAACACGCGGACACGGACCGATCGGGGGGCCGACGATTCAACCAGCTGGATCATGGGCTCGCTCTCCTCAGGCGCCTGATGTGACCGGGCCCGCCGCGGCTGCGGCGTGGCCGTTGGTGGCGGCCTTGGCGGCCTGCCGTTGCTTCCACACTTCCTCGATCACTTCGCCCCCCACCAGGCCGTAGAGTCGTGGCCGCGGCGGAATCAGCGAGGTGTCGATATCCTCATACGAAATCTCCGGGTGGCCGTCGGCGCCGTGCTTGGCCACGGTCGTCTTCAGCCAGCGGCGGGTGTTTTCCTCAAACCGATCACACCAGGCCTCCGCCTCCCGCCGCTTCTCGGCCGGATCGGTGGCGGCAATGCCCGGCATCGCGAAATCGGGCTTGAAGTGGGCCCCGCGGCATTCATCCCGCTGCAGCGCCCCTTTCAGGATCAGCTTCGCCAGCGGAAACATGTCGCCGAGCGACTTGGTAAACACCACATTCTGATTGGTCCAATTGCCGGTGTCGGAGATCGCACACGTCCGCCACCGCTCCTCGAGCGCACAGACCTCGGCATATGCCGCCGCGAGCTGGTCATTCCGCCGCACCACCGTGGCGGTGCGGGTCATGATGTTGCCGAGTTCCTGATGGAGGTCGTAGGGATTTTCAACGCCCGCCGTGCGGGAGAGCAACGCCTTGTGCCGCTCCTCCTGCCGCCGGATCGCCGCGGCAAAGAGCGATTCCGTGCCCGCAGAAGACTGGCCGCCGGCGATCACGCCGGGAGCACAGAACAGCCCGGTAAAGATGCACGAGAGGAGCGAGTTGGCCCCGAGCCGGTTGGCTCCGTGATACTGGTAGTCGCACTCGCCGATCGCGTAGAGACCGGGAATGTTGGTCTGCTGGTTGCGGGGCGAGCCCTCGACGAGACCGCCGGTTGCACTCTTTTCATAATCAACCCACAGGCCACCCATCGAGTAGTGGACGGCGGGGAAGATCTTCATCGGCTCCGACCGCGGATCGACCCCCTGAAACTTCTCATAGATCTCGAGGATGCCGCCGAGCTTGCGGTCGAGAGTCTCCCGCGGAATGTGGGTGAGGTCGAGGTAGACGCAGAGGCGGTCTTTTTCCACCGACAGGCCGTCGGTGGTGCAGATGTCGAAAATCTCGCGGGTGGCGATATCGCGGGGCACGAGATTGCCATATTTCGGATACCGCTCCTCGAGGAAGTAATACCGCTCGGCCTCGGGAATGTTTTTCGGCGACCGCGGATCCTGCGGCGTCCGCGGCACCCACACCCGGCCCCCCTCGCCACGGGCGCTCTCGCTCATCAGCCGCAGCTTGTCGGCGCCGGGGATGGCCGTGGGATGCACCTGGATGAACTCGCCGTTGGCATAGCCCGCCCCGGCCTGATAGGCGCGGCTCACGGCGCTGCCGGTACAGACCATCGACATCGTCGAGCGGCCGTACACCAGCCCGCAGCCGCCGGTGGCCAGAATCACGGCATCGGCCGGGAAGGCCCGAAACTCCATCGACACCAGATCCTGGCAGACCGCGCCGCGGCAGCGGCCCGAGTCGTCGAGCACCGGCTCGAGGAAGTCCCAAAACTCCCATTTCTTAACGAGCCCCTCCACCTCCCAGCGGCGGACCTGCTCGTCGAGCGAGTAGAGCAGCTGCTGGCCGGTGGTGGCGCCGGCAAAGCTCGTCCGCTTGTAGAGGGTGCCGCCGAAGCGGCGTTGGTCGCGAAAGCCCTCCGGCGTGCGGTTGAAGGGCACGCCGAGGCGGTCCATGAGGTCGACGATCCGCGGCCCCCAGTCGGCCATCTCCTTCACTGGCGGCTGGTGCTGGAGGAAATCACCGCCGTAGACCGTGTCATCGAAGTGCTTCCACTCGTTGTCCCCCTGCTGCCGGGTGAGGGCGTTGACGCTGTTGATGCCCCCCTGGGCGCAGACGCTGTGCGACCGCTTCACCGGCACAAGGCTAACGAGGTCGACATGCACGCCGAGTTCGGCCATCCGCATCGTGGCAGCCAGACCGGCCAGACCGCCACCAATCACGAGCACGCGTTGCTGTGCCATCGGATCACTTCTCCTCAGGAATGGTGTCTTTGCCCTCGAGCATCTTCTTCACGTCGTCCATGCGAGTCTCGATCGCGCGGGCCTCGGCGATATCGACCGCCCGCATACCGGCCAGCGCCCCCAGGCCGGCCCCGCCGAGCACCACGCCCACAGCGACACTGATCCAGCTCGCCCGTCGCATCGCGGCAGGGCTCGTCCAGAGGCCCCAGGTGATGCCGAGCGTCCACAGGCCGTTGGCGAAATGAAACACCGTCGACAGGATGCCGATGCCATACAGGATTGCCACGATCATCGGCTGCAGGGCGGTCGCTGCCGAACTCGACGCATGGTGCGGATCAAACTTGCCGCCACCGAAGGGAGTGCCCAGCCAGTGCAGCTGCAGCACATGCCAAACGATAAACGCAAAGGCGATCATGCCCGTGGCCCGCTGGAGTGTGTAGCGGACATTGCTCACATACGGATACGACCCAACATTGGGCATCCCATTGGCGATGATGATGAAGCCAACCGTGGCATGAAACAGCATCGGCAGAAAGATGAAGGCCCACTCAATCGGCACCAGGAGCGGACCCAGGGAATGAATCAGGTCAACCCGCGATTGGAAGCTTCCCGGGCCGGCCAGAACCGACGCATTCGTCAGCAGGTGCACAACCAGAAAGGCACCGACCGGGATCAATCCAGACAGCGAGAAGAGCCGATAGATGAGAAATTGATGGCGGGCAAGAAAGGAAGGCGACGACTCTCGATCGCTCACAACGGGCCTCGTAGGGGGCATGCAAGGCGTCGGCCGGGGGCGGTTGCTCCACGCCGTCGCGGCAACTGTCCTGATCGGCGTCTGACGACCGCAGCGCTGTCGCTCACCGAACCGACCGCAAGAAGGAGTATAGGGAAGCCACTACCACCGGCAACGGCACCGCGGCATTTGGCGGCGCCACCCGCGAGATTTATACTTTCTGATGAATGTTTCGCCCGGCAAGGAGGGCACTCAGTGACGGATTCGCACGCACTTCACAGCGGCAGTGCAGGCCGCGATGCCACGGCACGGTCAGGGATCGCTGACCAGCCTGCAAAGGTGCTCGCCAGCCTGCCGGATGGCGTGGCCGTTGTCGATGCGATGGGCACGATCGAGTGGGCGAATCACCAGCTCTGTCAGTGGTGCCAGGAACGGGCTCGGGAGGGAATCAATCTTTTTGACGCATTGGGGCGGCCCGATATCGAAGGATCCGATCCTGCACCGCTCCAGGCGGCGATCCAGGGCCGTACCGCCAGCGATGCCACCCTCCGGACTGCCGACAATCGCTACTTCCACCTTCACGCCGCGCCTCTCGCCGAAGGTGGTGCGAGTGAACCGCGGCTCGTGGTCGCTATCCGCGATGTCACCCACACGATTCTCGAACAGCAGAAGCGGGCTGCCATTCATCAGGCGGGCCAGACGCTTGCCGATCTTTCGCCGGCCGAACTGGCCGACATGACCGTGGCAGAGCGGATCGAGCTCCTCAAGAGCAACATCATTCACTATGCCAAAGACCTGCTGCAGTTTGACGTGGTGGAAATTCGCCTGCTCGACCAGCAGACAGGGCGTCTGGAAACGCTCCTCTCCGAAGGCATGCAGCCGGAGGCTGAGGCCCGCATCCTCTACGCCAAGCCGGAAAACAATGGTGTGACCGGCTGGGTGGCGGCCACAGGGCAGAGCTACCGTTGCAGCGACACCCTTCAGGACCCGCTCTACCTCGAGGGCTGCAAGGGAGCGAAGAGCTCGATGACCGTGCCCTTGCTGATGCATGACCAGGTGATCGGTACCTTCAATGTCGAGACGCCGGAGCCGGGTGGTTTCACTGAAACCGACCTCCAGTTTCTGGAGATTTTTTCGCGGGACGTGGCGGCGGCCCTCAACACGCTCGAACTGCTCGTGGCCGAAAAAGCGACGACCGCAGCCGAGAGCATCGAGGCGATCCACGGTGCGGTAGCCCTCCCCGTCGACGACATCCTCAACGATGCCGTTGGCGTGATGGAGAAATATATCGGTCACGATGCCGACGTGGTCGACCGGCTGCAGCGGATCCTTCGTAATGCGCGTGACATCAAGCAGGTGATCCAAAAGGTGGGCGAAAAAATGGCCCCCAGTTCCGCCCACACGCAACTGCGGCAGGGCGATCGACGGCGGGCCCTGCTGGGCCGGCGGATCCTCGTGGCCGATGCCGACGAGCAGGTTCGGGCGGCGGCCCATTCACTCCTCGAACGGTATGGCTGCACTGTGGAGACGGCCCGCGACGGCGCCGAGGCGGCGCTGATGGTGCGAGCCTGTGGCGACGAGCCCTATGACGTCATCCTTGCCGACATTCGCCTCCCCGACATGAGCGGCTATCAGTTGCTGCTGCGGTTGCAACAGTTGCTGGAGCCCGGCGTGAGCGAGGGCCAGTCGACGTCGATACCACTCGTGCTGATGACGGGCTTCGGCTACGACCCAGGCCACTCGATCGTGAAGGCTCGTCAGGCCGGCATCGATCTGGTCCTGTTCAAGCCGTTCCGCATCGACCAGTTGCTCGACACCATTGAGCGGATGCTCGCCCGCCGGCGAGACGTCGTGAAGGCGTAACCCAGTTGGGGAGGTTCGGGCGTTAGGCAGCCCCGAACCGCCTCAACTAAGCGGTGAGGTAATCCGCGGAATTTGGGCGCTCGGGCTGTGGGCTTGACCTCGATCCCGCCAGGCCGGTACTTCTCCCCGGCTCATTGGCTCCGGTGCCCACGTTGGGAAGGATAGCGAGTATGCCAGTCAACGACCTTACTCATACGAAACATCGAACGCGGGCATCCTGTTTTTGGGCCTTTTTCCCGGTCTCGGTCACCGCGGTGTTGGTATATGGTGGCGCGAGTCTGTCCGCTGAAGAAGAGGACAAGCGACCTGCCGTGGCTGATGCGGCTGCCGCTCGGGAAATGATTGAGCAGGTACCGGCTGCCGCTGAGAAGGCGGCAGCCAATCGCCAGGCTTCGCCTGAGCCCACGGCAGCAGCAGTGGCAGAGCCCGCGCCGGATGTCGAACTCGCCAAGCTCTCGGCGCTCGTGGCCGCCCGGCAACTGGAGGCCCGAAGATTGGCCCAGCGAGAACCCGCTGAGGCGCTCACGCTCCTTGAGGATCTATTAACCACCATCAAGAGTGCGGAAATACCAACGCGTTCCAAGGAGCTTTTCAAGCGACGGGTTGACCGTACGCGACTCGACATTGAGGAGGCGACCGGGAAGCGAATGTCTGATGTGGCACTCGATCGAAAGAACGCCACCATCGAAGCCCAGATCGATCGAGAGCGGGCGAAACGGGTGGAGGTGGATCAGCGGCTCGCGATGCTCGTCGAGGAATACAACGCCCTTGTCGACGAGCAGCGGTATCCCGAGGCCGAGGTCATCGCCAAAAAGGCGGGCCAGTTGGCCCCCGACAATCCTGTGGTACGGCAACTCCTCTCCCAGAGTCGCATTGTCCGCCGGCTCGCAGCCCAACGATCGATCGGTGACGACAAGGCGACCGGCTTCCTTGATGACATCGAGGATGCCGAGCGGGCCAGCGCCCCGTTCGTCGGTCCGTTTGCCTTTCCCGATACGAGGGATTGGAGGGACCTGACGAAGACCCGATCACGGCTTGAGGCTGAAGGTCGGACGCAACTCTCGGCTTCGGAGAAACTGATCGAGAAAAAGCTCTCCATGCCGGTCAAAGCCTCGTATCAGGAGCAGCCACTCACAGAGGTTCTCAACGACCTTACCCGACAGGCTGAGGTGCCCCTCCATATCGACGTGGTTGGCCTTGAGGGTGAAAGTGTCCGGAGCGACACACCGGTGACGATCAATCTCGACCAGAAGATTTCACTCAAAAGCGCGCTGAAGCTTCTTCTTGAGCCACTGAATCTTGACTACACGATTCGTGATGAAGTGTTGAAGGTGACAAGCCCGCGGATCGCGAAGGGGCAACTGTTCAGCGTGTCATACCAGGTGGCCGATCTGGTGGTACCGATCCCCAATTTCTCGTCAGATGGGCTGGGCATCACCGGCGCGCTCCGCGAGGGCTATTCCCGTATCTCGAGCCCGCAGGCTGGGCTCTCGGTCCAGACCGGGCCGGCACCAGCCGGTGTCAATGCCGTGCGGGCGGTCGGAAATCAGTCGATGGATCCGACGTCTCTGGCACAGTTCCAAGGTGGTCTCCCGGCCGCCCCGCCCGGGATCGGAACCGGCTCTACGCCTTCGATCCCCTTCGGCCCGGCTGTGGGGGGTGGCGCTCAGGCCGACTTCCAGTCGCTCATCAATCTAATCACCGAGACAATCGCGCCGACGACCTGGGCAACCGTCGGTGGCCCCGGCACCATCCGCGAATTTGCCACCAATTTGAGTCTCGTGATCAGCCAAACGCAGGATGTCCATGACAAGATTACCGACCTTCTCGACCAACTCCGTCGGCTTCAAGATCTCCAGGTGACGATCGAGGTGCGATTCATCTCGCTCAGTGACACGTTCTTCGAGCGAATCGGCGTTGATTTCGACTTCAACATCCAGTCGGGCGTTGAGCAGCCGCTCAACATGACCGCGATCCCGACGCAGTCCAACGGATCCCTCTATCCGAACAGCCTGGGCCTCCAGACTCAGCCGGGGGGAGCCTCGCAACTCGTGGGGCTCGACAACACTGGAAATCCCGGCGTGGCATTGTCGCCTGGTGGTGGTCAGCAGGGCCAGCAGGGGCAGCAGGGGCAGCAAGGCGGGCAGGCAGGCGGTGGTGGTCAGCAGGGCGGTGCCGCCAACAATACGGCTGCCGCAATCGCGAATGCCCTGCCGAGTTTCTTTTCGATCCCCTTTCGGCAGAACAGTTTCGGAAGCGCCGGTGTGCCGGCTTTGCCGGGGCTCCCTGATCCGGCCACGTCGGCAGCCAATTTCGGCTTTGCAATCCTTTCCGACATCGAAGCCTACTTTCTGATCCAGGCGGCCCAGGGCAACACTCGCAGCAATGTCATGCAGGCCCCCAAAGTCACGCTCTTCAATGGCCAAAATGCCTTCATCTCAGACACGCGGCAGCGGCCATTCGTGACGAGCGTGGTGCCGGTGGTAGGTGATTTTGCCGCTGCCCAGCAGCCGGTGATCACGGTGCTCTCCGAAGGCACAGCTGTGAACGTGCAGGCGGTCGTCTCCAGTGATCGCCGATTTGTCCGGCTCACGCTCGTGCCTTTCTTTGCCACGATCGGTAAGGTTGAGCAGTTTCAGTTTGAGGGCTCGCGGTCGACACGTTCGAAGAGCAGTGACGAAAAATCCGGTCTCTCGGGCGATACCGGCGGCATTGTTGACCTTGAAGCTGGCGTCACCGCGGGTGAGTCGAGTGAACGTGAGCAGGAAGTGCTCTCCAATGGCACCACCATCCAACAGCCCGAATTTCTCTTCACCACCGTCACCACCACGGTCAGTGTGCCCGATGGTGGCACTGTGCTGCTCGGTGGCATCAAGCGGCTCCGCGAGGGCCGGAACGAGTTCGGTGTGCCGATCCTCAGCAAGATTCCCTACATCAACCGCCTCTTCAAGAACGTGGGCATCGGGCGAACAACCGACTCGCTGATGCTGATGGTGACGCCGCGCATCATCATCCAGGAAGAAGAGGAAGAGAAGCTTCTCGGGGCGGACAAGCCATGACTGCCATGAGACTTTGGCTTGTCGCCGGTGCCGTCCTCGGAGGAATCGGTGTTGCGGCCGGGTCGTTTGGGGCGCACGGTCTCAAGGATACCTTGGAAGCGACAGGCCAAGCTGCCAACTGGGAGACCTCCGTTCGGTACTGCCTGGTTCACGCCCTGGCACTGCTCGTCGTGGGGCTCACCTGCGGTTTGCCGCAGACGGTGAATGTCCGCGGGTTGCTCAGTGTTGCCGGTGGGGGGTTCCTCCTTGGCACACTGATCTTCAGCGGATTCCTTGCCACGCTTTCACTGACAGGCCTTCGTGTCCTCGGGGCGATCGTACCGATCGGAGGCGTGCTCATGCTGGTTGGCTGGACGTGCCTGGCTTTGGCCGGATTTTTCGCGGTCGAGTAAGTCGGCAAGCCACGTCAGAAACCAGCGTCTCCGAAGGGATCATCCGATGGCTTCGGCTTTGCCGCCCCCCCCGAACCTTCGTCACCGAATGGATCATCAGCCATCGGCTTCGGCGGAGTCGCTGGCTTGTCAGTCGGTGCTTCGTCGTCCTCTTCCGCCATCGGAGGCTCTGGGGTCACCGCCGGTTCGGTAACGGCGGGTGCCGGTATGCTCTCTTGCACAGGCGTCGGCATGCCCGGAAGACGCTCTGGCCGTCGGGTCCGCTGCACGTCGGGATTGATTGTTTCAGCCTGTGAGTAATGCCGCACAATCGCCTCGCGGCGGTGCTGCAATGCGGCCATCCGGGCACGCACCCGATATTTTTCCAACAGCAATCGCGGCTCCCCCTGGATCCTCTCCAGAGAACGAGCCACCGGCCAATTGCCGCGACCAGCAGTTTCGGCGTTTGCACCGGAAATGAAATCAGCCTCTGCCTCGTCAAGTCGCCCCAGTTTGAGGGCTGCCAGGCCGCGAAAATAGAAGGCCCGTGGATCTTGGGAGCCTCCCTCGATCGCCGATGAAAGCTCGTCATAACTCCGCTGATAATCACCGGAAGAGTAGGCGTGGACGCCCGTGCCATAGGCCGCGGCAAGAATCACGTCCTCCCGCGCTGCTGTGACTGTTGTCATCAAGGCGACAGCGACCGTAAACGCCCCAATCAATGAGGCTTCGGCAGTCGTGGTCATTCGCATGGAAACTCCTCCGCTGGCTGGGACTCCGCTCGTTTCCCTATCGGCACAGGATACCGCTCACGGAGGGAGCAGGCGACTCCGGCCCGCACAGCCTGCGCACCGTGACAACTCGTGACCTTATATTCTACGCAGAACGGATCGCTCCCCGTGCCTCGGCATGTTGGCGAAACGCATATTCTTCCAGAAACACGGCTGGACGGACGAGTTGGAAAACCAGTTTTTCAGCGGGCCATCCGCAACAGGTCAGGAGGCGTTCAAAGTCGTCGGCTGGACAACTGCCTCTCATGTCGATGAGAAGAACACGACCATTGCGGTCGAACACGTTGCCGTCAACCTGCCAGCGAAGCCCCTCACGAGGGCTTACCCAGACAAACGAACCATCGGGCTCCACAAACATCCGCTCCAATGTCTCAAGCCTTTTGAGGCAGTCGTCGAACGAGATGGCCAGTGGTACCACCAGCATCTCGTGGGGGATGCTGACCGTCGGCCACGTGCCCCATACGTCGGTGTGGGGACTGCCTTGGCGGAGATCCTCGGCGGGGTGTCGATGGAGTGATATCTCGAACGCATAGCAGAGCGGCACCATCATTCCTGCGGTTCCGAATCGTCGATCGTTACGCACTCCTGCACCCATGTTGCGTAGTCAGCGGAGCCACGGCACAGCGTCACGAGGATTTCCGGCGTGTCGTAGGGATGCAACGACCGAATCACCCGCTCACACGTGACCACCGCAGCAGGCGTAGTCTTGCACCGGCAGACAAATTCCTCAGCGATTTCGCGGGCGCCCTGCCAGCGATAGATGCTGGTGAGTGGCCCTTCGATCTGAACACAGGCAGCCACACGGCGATCAACCAGGCCGGTGCCGCAGGCGACCGCGTCCTGTCGAGAGGAGAAGGTGGTGCGAATCTCAGCAATGGTCTGGTCATCAGACCGATCAGTTTCAGGCGGCATCGACAATTCCTGGCTCATTGAACATCATCCCAGATGGTGCGACATGAATGGTTTGTGGGGAGTCGAGTTCCCAGGTGTTTTCGGCGAGCCAGCCAGCCTGCCGCGATCCCGCATCGGGAAGCACCAAGGCAGCCACTGGAGGCTCGGTCTGACGTCGAGGCAGTCCGAGGCAGAGGCCACAGGTACTCTCCACGCGAGTGTCGAGATCCTTTCTGGCCGGCGCATGGCCGAGCACAACCAATCGCGGATCTGACCGGTGTCGGGGAACCCGAGGACGGAGGCTGTCGGTGGCGGCGACAAGCGCCGGCCGTGGCCCGGCCGGATCAGGGATGCTGGCTGCTTCCATCCAAGCAGCCAAGGCATCGACAGCGTCAAATGGTGCCACCGATTCCGGCACGGTGGCATGAGCCTGGGCATGCCAGTGTTGCACGCTGCGTTGCCACACTGTTCGAAACACCGGCTCATGGCATTCGGCAATCGCCTGAGGCATCTGGAAGGGACGTGCCGCAGCGAGTCGGCGAGTGACTGCGACGGCCACGGCCCGGGGTACACCCGCTCCCCGAAGGCGGCGTGCGAAATCGACCAGGAGGTCGACCGCGAGACTTTCAGCCAAGGTCGGAACGCGGCCCTGCCCGGGAAGATCGGGCATTACATGCAGATCGGGTATTCCACACAGTGGATCACATTCGGCACCATGGCGAATGGTCACTGCCTCGCTCGACCACTCGGTTCCAATGGGAATGCCATATCGGCCAGCAACGGTGGTACACCAGAGGTCGTGGAGCATCCGGTCACGATCGCCGACGAGACAGATGACGCGGACGGCGGCTTGGCAGGTTGCGCCCACCATCGGTCGCCCCCTGATGTCGGCACGCGGCACCGCGAGCCCGTCACGCTGCAGCTTCACAAGACCCGCCAAAAATCGGGAACCGCGACGGGTAGCCTTGAATGCGACATGCTCGGCCACCGCCCGCACCCTCGGCCCACCCTGCCACGGTCGGAGATCGCCATGCCAGGCGAAACTCGTTAGGCCATCGAACGTGTCCCCGGCAAGAACAATCTGAATGGTCGGGACTGGTGCATAGCGGCCGTCGCGCTGGAAGCCAGCTCGCCAGGCGGCCCGCCTCAGCGCACGAAAAAATGACCGGATCATACCTGGCGCGGGCGCCCCGAGAACCGTACCGTCGGCAATTGCCCAATTCGCCGTCACGACAAGCATCGTCAACCCCCCTCTCTCCAATCATCGACTTGGCACGGATCCAGCGCCACGAGGATCTTGTGAGCCGGACCACTCGTGACAGACCGGAACTCCTGCGCAGGATGGAGGGGCAGATCACAGGGCCGCTCACTCGCCCGTAAACGTGGTGGCGCAGGCGGCTTCTACGGCTCCGTCGAGTTCATCCCCTGTCAGGGTGGCTGTCGCCCGGCCTGTTCCTCCGGCCGGCATGCGATAGGCGAGTTCAAACGAGGTGTGGCCTCCTGGTGGAACGCTCCCAACTGCGTCAAACGAAATCGTGAGCCCATCGATGCGCACCCGTGACGGCCGTGGATCACCCACGAGACGGGCCTGATCAGGGATCGTGATGGCGAGGTCGAGCGGACCACTGGGGCTGATCCCAACATTGGAAATGGTGCAGATCAGCGTGGTGCTGCCTCCGAGTGAGACGGGATCATCGAGATCGGCCAGTGATACCCGGATGCCGGCTTCCCGCGGGGTTCGAGGCCGCGGCGTCGTGGATCGGATCGGTACGCACGACTCGTCGGCCACCATCATTCCTCCCGTCACGCCTCCGAGCACCGCCCGAACGCACGATCGGGAAGGGGGTGTGTCACGGTAACTCCGGGGCGGCGCCTGGGCTCGCAGGTTGAGCTGGCGGCGCAACTCCTCACCGGGTTGGATCGACGGGAGCGACCACGACACTTTCGATGATCCCAAGACGTATCCGTCGGAAGCCTCCAACGGGGAAAACCCATCGTCCCATGACAGATCGAGAATCGTTTCACCAGTCGCTACGGTCCCGGTATTGCGAATCACGGCGACATACTCAGCCGTACCACCGGAAGTGAGTTCGTTTGGTCCAGAGAGTCCCAACTCGAGCGAAGGCGTGGCAGATGCAGTGGCCGGAGGTGCCGTTGCTGTGAGTGGAGCGGAGGTGGTCATCGGTGCCGCGACCGGGGGGGCGGCTGCTGTATTGGTCGTTGGCTGCGTGAACGCGGAACCGGTCGGGGGGGCGATGGGCGTTGCAGGTGGAGCGATGATCGGGGGTGCTTGCGGCACCGGCGTGGCCGTCGGGGCGGCTGCAACCTGCACGCATGCTGTGGCCCCGCCGACAAACTTTTGCGATTGGTCGATGATCTCCACACGGTGGCACTGCCGACCTGGCTCGTCAAGGATGAAATCCAGGGTAAGCCGACGGGAGGTTCCGGCCGCAAGGTCGATCGTTCCCGTCTGTTCGATCGGGCTTTTTGAGGCTTCGTGGTGGAAGCCCGAGTCGAAGTAGTCGACAATCCGCAATTTCTGCAGAGGTTGCCCGGAGCGGTTGACGATTTCAACTTCAAACGACACCCGCTCACCGATCGTGCCAGCGAGCGGGCCGGTGACAAGCACAGCGACGGGATCCTCACCGCGGGCCAGACCACCGGCAGCCTGGACGGTCGCCACGATCGCTGCCAGGTACAGCCAGGTCCGGAACAGATTTGCGTGCATCGTGAACACTCTCCCGCACCGGAGGGGCCAGCCCTCGCGGCGGCCAGAATGCTACCACGCCAGCGGGTAGCGAGGAAACCTAGGCCGGAATAGGGAATTCACGCGCTGAAGCGAGGATCGTGATCAGCTGAGTCAGGGAGGCTCGGGGGTCGGCGAACGCTCGACGAGCGTTGGCGGTGGCTTCCCTTCGGGCCTGCCGCC
>JAQBZA010000335.1 GCA_027622795.1 Planctomycetota bacterium
CGACCAGTTGCTCGAGGCTAAGCCCCTATCTGGCGTTTGGCGCGCTCTCAATGCGAACAGTATGGCAGGCCAGCGAAACTCGTCGCCGTGAGGTTGCAAGTGCTCTGGCTACCACCACTGCCCCGGCCGAGCGGGCCACGCTGCGTGCCTGGCAGCGAAGCCTCCGCGCGATGCAGTCGCGGCTCCATTGGCATTGCCACTTCATGCAAAAGCTGGAAGACGAGCCGGAGATCGAGTTTCACAACATGGTTCGGGCAGTCGATGGCCTGCGGGAACAAGAGATCTCAGCATCGCGGCTGGCCGCCTGGCAGACGGGACACACCGGCTATCCGCTGGTCGATGCCTGCATGCGCAGCCTCGTGGCGACCGGCTGGCTCACGTTTCGCATGCGGGCCCTCCTTGTGTCGTTCGCCAGCTACTCGCTTTGGCTCCACTGGCGGCCGACGGGCATCCATTTGGCCCGTCAATTCCTCGACTTCGAACCTGGCATCCACTGGTCACAGATGCAGATGCAAAGCGGCACGACGGGCATCAACACGCTACGGATCTACAACCCGACCAAGCAGGCACTCGAGCAGGATCCACACGGGGTGTTCATCAAACGTTGGGTGCCGGAGTTGGCGGGTGTTCCGCCTGTCTTCATCCACATGCCATGGACCATGTCGGCCGCGGTTCAGGAGGCGTCTGGCTGCCGGCTCGATCGTGCGTCTCCGGCGCCACTCGTCGATCATGCCCTTGCGATCCGCGTGGCAAAGCAGCGACTCGCCGTCGTGCGGGCTGATCCGCGGGCCCGGGCGGAAGCGCGGAATGTTGCCCAGCGGCATGGCAGCCGCCGGGATCGCCGGGGCGCCATGCAACAGGATCCGGTGCGTCGGCGCCTCCAGCGAGAGCTTCCCGCCGCACATACCGATCAGCAACAGTATTTCTCTTTCTTCTCCGACGACGATCCGCATCAGAATTCGTAGCAGACAGTCGCGGGCGACCATGCGACTGCCCACTTCGGGCGGTCGCAATCTTCGCTACGCGCGGCCGCGGAGCATGCCGTGCCAATAGAGCCGCGGCAGCACCTGGGTCTTCAACAGCCACATGCTATACCGCTCCTTCGACTGGTCGAAGGGAAACGACTCCGCCGGCTCGTTGTCGTAGTCGAACTCGGCGAGCATCATCTTCCCATAGCCGGTCACCACCGGGCACGAACTGTAGCCGTCGTATGAGGCGACCAGTTTGCCACCCTGCATCGCCGCCCGCAGATTGGCCACCAGCACCGGCGCCTGCTTGCGAACGACCGCCCCGGTCTTCGACGTCGGCAGGCCGGCCGCATCCCCGAGGGCAAACACGTTGGGATATCGCGGGTGCTGCAGCGTGTGCTTGTCGGCAGCGCACCAGCCCTGCTCGTTGGCCAACGGACTCTGCTTGATCACATCGGGCGCACTCATCGGCGGCGTGACATGGACCATGTCGTAGGGGATCGTCACCCGCTCGCGGGTGTCAAGATTCTCGCAGACGGCCTCGTGGGCATCGGGCCGCAGTTCGACGAGGTTGTGCCGAAACCGCGTCTCGATTCCCTTGCGGGCCACGACACCCTCGAGCGTCTTGCGGTACTTCGCCACCGAAAAGATCGCGGGGGCCGGCGAGGCAAAGATGATCTGCGTGCGATCGCGAACGCCCTGCCGCCGAAAGGCATCGTCGGCGAGGTACATGATCTTTTGGGGCGCCCCGCCACACTTCACGGCCGTGTTGGGCACGGTGAAGAGCGCCGTGCCCCCGCGGAACGTGCGGATGCACTCCCAGGTGTAGGGCACGTGCTCGGCCGAGTAGTTGCTGCAGATGCCCCGCGTGCCGATCCCCTCCGCCAGGCCGGGAATGCTCGACCAGTCGATCTGGATGCCGAGGGCGACCACCAGCCAATCATACGTGATCCGTCGGCCGGCATCGGTGACCACGGCCTGTTCATCGGGCCGGATCTCGGCCACCCGCTCACGGATCCAATCGACACCCGCCGGAATGTAGTCGGCCTCACGACGCTCGCTGGCACGAAACGGAAACACGCCCGCGCCCACGAGCGTCCACAGCGGCTGGTAGAAGTGCCGTTCCGAAGGCTCGACGATCGCCATGCCGAGCCCGCGATCAGCCCCCCGGAGCCGGGCGGCGACGGTGATTCCGGCGGTTCCTCCACCGAGGATGAGCACTGGAACATGCTGTGATCGTATGGCTTCCATACTGCGATCCTATGCGATGCAGCCGTCGGATGCGAGGATCTGCGATACACTCCGGCGACTCACCGCAGACACTCTGAAGCCTGATACCTCGAGATGAATCGATCCTTCTCTCCTGTCGCCGCCATACTTTCCTCGGCCTGCCTGCTCATCGTCAGCATGGCCGTGAGCGGCTGTTCCCCTGATGGGGCCACCCGGCCCTTGCGGGTCGGCATGGAACTTTCGTATCCGCCGTTTGAGATGACCGACACCGACGGCCGACCGACCGGCGTAAGCGTGCGGCTGGCCGAAGCCCTCGCCGCCCATCTTGGCCGCGACCTGACGATTGAAAACATCACGTTCGACGGCCTCATTCCAGCCCTCAAGACCGGCAAGATCGACTGCATCATTTCATCGATGACCGCCACGCCGGAGCGGGCCCGCTCGATCGCCTTCTCCGACCCCTATCTGAAGACCGGCCTGGCGCTGCTCGTGGCCAAAGCCTCGCCAGTCAACGCCGCCGCCGATCTCGACCAACCGGGCCGCGTCGTGGCCGTCAAGAAGGGCACGACCGGCCATCAATGCGCCTCGCAAGCTATCAAGCAGGCGAAGCTCCTCGTGCTCGACAAGGAGTCGGCCGCCGTGCTGGAGGTGGCGCAGGGCAAGGCCGACGCCTTCATCTACGACTCGCTCTCGGTCTACCAAAACCACAAGCGGCATCCCGACACGACCCGCGCGATTCTCCAGCCCTTCCGCGAAGAAACCTGGGCCGTCGGCCTCCGCCCCGGCGACGAGCCACTCCGCAGCGACATCAACAAGTTTCTGAAAGCCTTCCGCGAGTCGGGCGGATTCGAAAAACTCGGCGACGAGTTTCTCCCCGAAGAAAAGGCATCCTTCAAAGCCCAAGGAATCCCGTTTTACTTCTGACAGGTTGAAGAACTTTTCTTAAACTCGCTTCTGGTTGGCCAATCAAGTTTCCCCACTTTCCTTTGACCCAGTACTCAGCGAAGGGTTGCCCGAATCACGGAGCCGGCGTATGCAGACAAGCGCAGCAAGGATTGCGAAGCGCAGTCTGCATCCGAGTGAGCGAAGGGCAGGATGCCCGTAGCGAACGTCCGGCGATGTGATTCGGGCATCCCTTCGCCCCGCGTGACCCAAGAACCATTGACAGGCTGAAGCCTGTCCTACTTATGCCCCGCTGGCTCGCCCATCTCATCGTCGTCGCCGTGCTGGCCGTCGCCATTGCGGTGGCGTTTGCACGCGTTGACTACACGTGGAACTGGGCAGCCGTGTGGGCGTATCGGCAGAAGTTTCTGCAGGGATGGCTGACAACCGTCGGCATCAGCCTGGCGGCGCTAGTGTGCAGCAGCCTGATCGGCCTCGTGGCGGCGTTGCTCCTCCAGGCAAGGCGGCCGCTGTTGGAAGCGATCGGCCGCGTCTATGTCGAACTCGTCCGCGGCACGCCGCTGCTCGTCCAGCTGCTGATCGGCTTCTATGTGGTAGCCAGCGCCGTCGGCCTGGAAAATCGGTTCGTGGTGGGCATCCTCATTCTGTCGCTCTTCAGCGGTGCCTACATGGCCGAGATCTTCCGCGGCGGGCTCGCGGCGATCCCGGCCACCCAGCGGGATGCCGCCCGAGCAATCGGCCTCACACCCTGGCAGACGATGCGGCTGGTGATCTTGCCGCAGGCGATCCGGCTCGTGCTGCCCCCAATCGCGGGCCAACTCGTCTCCCTGATCAAAGACTCCTCCCTGCTCTCCGTGATCGCGATCTCTGAATTCACCCTGGCCGCCCAGGAGGTCAATTCGTTCACCTATTCGACCCTCGAAAGCTACCTCCCGCTCGCCGCCGGCTACCTCCTGCTCACCCCCCCCCTCTCCGCCACAAGCCGCTGGCTCGAGCACCGCTATAAATATG
>JAQBZA010000336.1 GCA_027622795.1 Planctomycetota bacterium
TGGTCTCGCCGGGGAGGAATGGATCGTGCTGGCGGAGATAGCCGAGGCGGAGGCGGGGGTGGCGAATCACCTCGCCGGCGTCAAGGTCTTCCTCACCGAGGATGACCCGCAGGAGCGTACTTTTGCCGGCGCCGTTGCGGCCGATGAAGCCGGTCTTACCGTCGTCGGTGATCGTGGCGGAGGCGTCATCGAGGAGCACCTGATCGCCGTATCGCTTTGATGCGTTTCGAATGTCGAGAAGCACCGCCATGCGCAGGTTTACACGAGGTGATGCGCAAGAAGAAGCGGAGGGCACGGGAGTCGAACCCGCAACCGGTTTCCCGGCACCACATTTCCAGTGTGGCCGCTAGCCATTCGCTTACCCTCCAAAACACTGTTTTTTGGCTTGGGTACCCCATTGGGTACCCCGCTCGCCAAATGCCCGGTGCATTCACAACTGCAAAAACGGGCCAGACATACGGGAGTATAGCGGCCACAGGGGCGGCCTGCATCCGCGCCCGCAGCGGCTCCAACTGGCAGCCGGGGTGCCCAGATGGAGCGCGAGCGGCCGTGCTCTAAGGCAAGGCCAACCATGCGATCGGTTCCGCAAGCCGACGCTCATCATCGAGGGCAGGAGACACGTCGCGTTCCCGGAATATCCCAAGGAGCATGACCACACCACATGGGCCGAGAGCGACCCTATTAAACGCTGATGCGCGTGCAAGCGTTCGGGAAAACCATCAGCGATCCTTCGGCCGGTCCGCGTCAAGCGCACCGGCGGCAACGTCGGGGTTGGTCTCGTCGACAGGAGGCTGCTTCTGCTCAGCGCAGCCCGTGAGCATACTGAGCGATCCGAGTGTGATGGCGAACGCAATCAGGGAGATACGCACGAGGGAGTTCCTTGGAGTTGCATGGACGATGGTTGAAACTGTGGCGGGGGCGAGAATACGCCTGTTGTCAGCAGAACTTTCCGCTGCCATCGGCGTCACTCCAGATTGATCGTATAGCCATCGGCGATACTGTTGAGTTTGGCCCATGTGCCCCAGTCGATGTTTGCAGCGATCGTTCGCACCGATCCGTCACCCATCACGGTGTTCACCATGCCCGGGTGGCGGCTGTGGACGCCCGGCCAATTCGCGTTCGGCCCCCAAGCCGAGATGAAGGTTGCCGAAAAAGGATGCGGTCCTCCAGCAGGAAACCACCCGGCCGATGACCGCAATGCCCCGGCCGGATTATTGTACTTTCCGGTTTCGCAGCACTCGCCGTTGCTGCCAGTGAACACGAAGGCAGCGCGAAAGACCCGCTCAGCATTTGTGTTTTGTCGCTCTACACCCGTGCCGCTGGTACGGATGCCGCCGTTCTTGTAGCCGACAGTCGTTACCTCGCCGATGGCGACGGTGTTCGATGAGCCGTCTCGAAGATCACGAAACGACCGCTGCAGCGACTGCGTGAATATGCCGCTGAAATCTCCGCCAGCGGTGAAACTGGGGTCATGGCCTGTATTGAGTGCCGCTGTTGTCCACCAGTGATAACCCTCCGACGCCGCGTAGTTGGCGTGAGAGAAGTTGCGAGTCTGTCCAAGGGACGCAGGCAAGGCACTAGGGCAGCGCAGCGCACTGACCGTCGTACCCACAACCGCCTGCGGCGCGCTGCCGTAGATTGGCTGGGTTTTGTCGATGCCGTCATGCAGTGGCCCCTCCTCCATGAACGGCAACATAAGTGTGAGCCACGTCCACAACGCTCTGCTGTCGCCGCCTGCTGGGACGCTTGCGCCGGTCGTGGCAAGCTCGAGATATCCGGCCGGAGGAAACTTTTGATTTGCGTCATGGTAGTTGTGCAGCGCCAGCCCCAACTGCTTCGAATTGTTCGTGCACGCTGACCGTCGGGCAGCCTCCCGAGCGCTCTGCACGGCCGGCAAGAGCAAGCCAATAAGCACACCGATGATCGCTATGACCACAAGCAACTCCACGAGCGTAAAGCCGCGCCGCCGAACACACGTTTTCAGGTTCATGTGATGGTGATGGTGATGGTGATGCATACCGACCCTCGTTCTAGGTTCATGAAAGAACGACGACCAAACAAAAAGGAGGGTCGTAACGCACACCGACGGCAACCAAAGCCGAAAGGATCGACGTTCTCAGGGAGCCCTCCAGACCCCGCGAAAATACATTGGATTGAAGAATTTTGTCAATTGCAGGCTGGGGACACGTTGCTGGCCAACGAGGTGTTCGATGCTCAACTCGAGTCGCTGGCGGCAGAGCTGCGATGCGGTCCGCCCGCACCGTTCGCTGGGGCTGGGGTACAACCCACGCAACCTCGGCACCCGCTGCCCGTTCAATGACGCCAATGGCGAATTACTTTGCCCTTGACTCGCCAGCGGTACCGGCCAGCCGGTGGGTAACGTCACTCGCCGGCTGGCCGCCCCACGCGACTTGTGAACTCACACGTCTCGATGGCAACGCGAGATCCCGATCAGCCGCCACGCCCACGGCCAGAGCTGATGCCCAATTGCTGGCGCCGCACGGCCATGGCTCGTCGATACTCAGCTGACCGAGCCCGCTCCTCCGGAGACGATCGGTCGAGACGCTCTTTCCGCCATGACTGGATCGCCTCCTCTGATGGGCCACCCCGCTGGCCCGACGGACCACCACGACCACCGCCTCGCTCATTGGAAGGCCCGCCGTTTCCTGGGCCCTGGCCAGAGCCTTGGGGTCGCCCCTGACTGGCCTGCCCGCCCTGTCCTGGCCCGAACCCTGGCCCGGCCGTAGCCGCCCGACTCGCCCGGTCCTGCTCCCACGCTTTCCTGCGTTGCTCCTCAGCCTTGATGCGGCGGTCGAGTTCGGCTTGACGTTGGTTTGGCGAAAGCGAGAAGTAGGAGGCTAATTCAGCTCTTTCACGAGCTCGGAACAAACGGCCCATATCTTCACGAACCTGGCTCCTGGCAGACTCTGGCATGTCTCGCATGCGGCCAAACATCTCACCGACAAACTGCGGTCGTTCTTCGGAGTAGGGGGCTTCATTCCGGGCCACCCGGTTTAACCGCTCCACCTCAGCGTCAACCATCGCACGAATTTCGAGAACTTCGCGAGGCGTTGACAAGAACCCACCCATCCAAAGTCCAAACCACAGGATCGACGCAGCCGATGCAAGAATGATGACGGTTCTGCGAACGCCCTGTCCTTTTGCTGTGTCCGATCGCTCACGACGAACCACGAGACGAGCCATGCCAACGCTCTTCAGTAATTGACTATCTCATGAATTGGACTGGGACCGTCATATTCAACGGGGCGACCGCAGAACGGTCGCGAGTAGTTGTGACGTTGCCAAAAACTGCAAAACTTGCGAGATTTAAGGGCATTGAGGCACTCCCGTTCCTAGGAGTTTTTGCATCATGACACGAAACAATGTTATTTGGCTTCTCGTTGCCGTGCTGGCATTGACGACACGCCCTGGAACTATGGGAAGACTCTACGCCCAAGCTGGTGCAGCTTTGGTGCAGCCGGGTGGCATCGAGGGACTCGCCAAGCCGCCTCCAAGACCTGGCGTCGTCGATGCTGCGGAGGCCGGGCCGGCTCAACCTGCTGCTGACCAAGAGGCCGCAAACGGCGATGCGAATCCAGCAGGGGCAACCCAGGCAAGCCCGTTTGAGCTTCGGTTCATAATCTCCTACGTGCTGATGATGATTTTCATGGGAGCCGGCATGTTTCTCGCAGTCCGGCCCAGTGGTCGCCTGACACAGGGAGACGATGCCGCGTCAAAAGGCAAGACCAACAACAAGAAGTAGGCTCTGCCCGGAGAAGCGTGGTTCCTACCAACTCTCAGCGTCAGCTTGTGACTCCGTTGATTGCCACTCGCCACACCAATCACGCTCATCGGTCGATGGCCAAATTCCCGCAAGCACGAGCTTTTCATCTTTGACTTCCGGCAGAGCCGGAGGCATTCGCTTGCATTGCCCCCAACCGCGCGACTCCTTCGAGCCGGCGGCGGGCTTCCAAAAACGGCACGTGCCACACGACGGACGTGCGTCATCGACCGTCTCGCCTTCACGTCCGTCCGGATCTGGTAGTTCGCCTAACGATACCACGCTACAGCCCCGCAGCTCCCGTCGTCTCTTTTTCCCGCTGCTCTTTC
>JAQBZA010000337.1 GCA_027622795.1 Planctomycetota bacterium
TCGTCGATGTCGGGCAACAGGTTTCGTCCGACCTATCGACCCTCAACTCACTTGGTGGCAACCGTGCGGCTCACCTGGGCGACCGTCGCGGCCGGCGCCTCGATCGACGCCGAGCAGTCGGGGGCCGCACCGCAGGCCGGCTCGCAGCCGCAGGCCGGCTCGCAGCAACCAGCGTCGCAGGCCGGCTCGCAGCAGCTGTCGCAGCAGCTGTGCCGATGGCACCGCTTCTTGGCAGCATGCAAGGCCTTCAGAAGGTCACGAATCGGCGTGCACTTCTTCCGGCACCGGGTGCCACAGCAGGAAGCAGCCCCACAGGCGGGCTCGCAGCAGCCAGCGTCGCAGGCGGGCTCACAGCAGCCAGCGTCGCAGGCGGGCTCGCAGCAGCCAGCGTCGCAGGCCGGCTCACAGCAGCCAGCGTCACAGGCGGGCTCGCAGCAGCTGTCGCAGCAGCCACGGTGCTTCCGCTTGCACTTCTCAAACAGACCCTTCAGACCGCCGAAGAGGTCGTGCTTCTTGCAGCGGCGACCGCCGCAGCAGGAAGACGCACCGCAGGCGGGCTCGCAGCAGCCGGCGTCGCAGGCCGGCTCGCAGCAACCGGCGTCGCAGGCAGGCTCACAGCAGCCAGCGTCGCAGGCGGGCTCACAGCAACCGGCATCACAGCCGGGCTCACAACACGAGGTGCAGCCCTTGCAGCCGAGCATCCGATCAAGGAGCTCGAAACCGAAGGACTGGCTACAAACAGTCACGCCGAGGACCAGCGCGCTGAGAAACATCATACGCTTCATCGAGCCACATCTCCTTTGCTTGTGGATCACCGGTGTGTTCGTCCCGCTCGCGACGCTGTCACCCCGAGGTTGTGATCCACGAACTTTTTTGCGACAGGCCTGTCGAGCCATTCCGTGACTCGAAAATCGCAGGTTACTGCCGCCCCCTGGTTGCCCGACGGGCACGGTGATGCCCCGGGGGACAAGGGGGCTATCGGCGGTGGTGAGGAAGCGGCTTGAGGGTGCTCTCGGTATTTTTCTGAGCTGCCTGAAGCGGTGCGCATGGGGGAAACATTGCCGTGCGAAGGGTTCGTTCCGGCCGTGCGGTGGGCGGCCGCGCTACCCTTTCAGTTTCACGTGCAGGCCACCGTGACCGGCAAGGTTTGCCATCGTGGAAAGCCTCGCTGGAAGGGAGTGCCGGTTGTCCGGCGGGCGGCTGGCTTGGTTGACAGGGTCACCCTGACCGCTAAACTCCGCCGCGGAGTGAAGACGGCCTCGGAGCAGGGGTGATTCGGCAGTTGGTCCCAGGCATGAAACGCTCGCTCCACGACGCCCGCCCTTGTGGCATGACGCTGGCGGAACTGCTCGTCGTGGTGGCGGTGATCGCCGCCCTGGTCGCGTTGCTCCTGCCGGCGGTCCATGCCGCTCGGGAGGCGGCTCGCCGGACCGCCTGCCTGAACAACCTCCGAAACGTCGGCTGCGGCCTCCACGGGCACCTCCTGGCCAAGCGGCGGTTTCCGATCGGCTGCCTGGAATGGCGGGCCGGCTGGAAGCCTGCCCCAGCCCGCTGCCTGGCCTGGTCGGCGGCGATCCTCCCCTGGCTCGAGGAGCAGCCGCTCCACGAGCAGATCGATTTCGACCGGTCGTTCGCCGATCCGGCCAATGCCGCGGCTGCGGCCACTCGCGTGGCGATCTATCTCTGCCCGTCGGCTGACCGGAGCGGCGGGCCCGATTGGATGGGCCGTACCGATTACGGAGGTCTGACCGGCGAGCGGATCACCTCCCCCAACAATCCCGAAAAGGGTGTGCTGATCCACGATCGAGCCTTCGCCGAGCGGGAAATCAGCGACGGGCTCTCCAAGACGATCTTCGTCGCCGAGTGCAGCCGCGGGCCCTGGCCCGACGGCCAGTGGATCAACGGCCGCAACCTCTTCGATCAGGCCTATGCCATCAACTGGCCGACCTGGGAGGACGAGATTCGCAGCCGTCACGACGGCGGGGCCCAGGCCCTCTTCGGCGACGGTGCCGTCAGGATGCTCAGCGAGACGACCGACCTGCAGGTGCTCGCGGCCGCCTGCACGCGGAACGGACAGGAAGCAGCCGCGATCCCGGGAGCGACGCCGTGAAGACGCACCTCACTCCAGCCGTCGCGGTCATCGTCATGGTCCTCCGCTCGCTGCCGGCAGCGGGGGTCGTCGTTGACTTCGAAGACCTGACGGTGCCGCCAGCCGGCTACTTCAATGGCGATCCCGGCAGCCTCTCCCCCGGCGACGAGGTCACCCAGCCGTGGACCAGCGGCGGGGCGGCCTTTGCCAACACCTACGGCATCGATGCCGACTTCGTGTTTCCCTACTGGTCGGGCTTCGCCTACTCCGACGTCGTCGACACGACGACCAACACCTTTGAAAACCAGTACGCCGCCTATCCGGGAAGCGGCTATCAGTCGGCGACCTACGCCGTCGCCTTCGACGATGCGGCGGCGATCACGCTCCCCTCGCCATCCACCGTGTCGGGCTTCCGGATCGCCAACACGACCTACGGCTATCTCACGATGCAGGACGGCGACATCTACGGGTTCACCCAGCCGCTGTCTGCGGGCGGCTGGTTTCTGGTCACGGCGACCGGCAGCCTGGGGGGCACGAGCACCGGCTCGGCGGAGTTTTACCTGGCCGACCTGCGGGGCGACTCACCGCCGGGCCTGGTGGCCGACTGGGGGTGGTTTGATCTCTCCGGCCTCGGCACGGTCGATGCGGTGAGCTTCGCCTTCACGGGCTCCGACGTCGGTCCATTCGGTCTCAATACGCCGGCCTACTTCGCCCTGGACGACTTCACCTATTCGGCCACCGTTCCGGAGCCGGGCACTTGGGCGGTCTGCGCCGCCGCGGCCGTGGCGGGCCTGACTGGGTGGCGAATCCGCAGGCGGATCGCTTGCTAGGATTGGGGTCTCCGGCGGCCTCTCCATTCCCGGCCGCGGCTCCTCGCCACTGCCCATGCTCCTGCTCATCGACAACTACGACTCGTTCACCTGGAACCTCGTCCAGCGGTTCGGGGAGATCGCCCCTGATCTCCCGGTCGAGGTGCACCGCAACGACTGCATCACCGGTGACGAGATCGCCGCCAAGTCGCCCAGCCACCTGGTGATCTCGCCCGGTCCCTGCACGCCCGATGAGGCGGGCATCTCCTGCGACGTCGTGCGGCGGTTTGCCGGGCGGATGCCGATCCTTGGCGTCTGCCTGGGACACCAGGCGATCGGGCAGGTCTTCGGTGGGCGGATCGTGCGGGCCGGTCGGCTGATGCACGGCAAGGTCGACTCGATCGAGCACGCCGGCGGCGGGCTCTTCGCCGGCCTCCCCGCCGGGCCCTTCGAGGCGACCCGCTATCACAGCCTCGTGATCGATCCCCCCTCGCTGTCCCGCGACTTCGAGGTCGATGCCTGGTCGACAACGCCCGCCGGGGAGCGAGAGATCATGGCGATCCGCCATCGTTCGCTGCCTGTCTATGGCCTCCAGTTCCACCCGGAGAGCTTCCTCTCGCCGGTCGGCTACGACCTCCTGAAGGCCTTCCTTGCCACCAGCACCGTCGCGGCCTGACGGCCCTCTGCGATCGCCCCGCCCGGAAGCCCCCCGATGATCGAACTTGCCGAGGCGATCGCGCTGGTTGAGGCCACGGCCCGTCCGCTGCCTCCTCGGCGGCAGCGGCTGCTCGACGCCTGCGGCCGCCGGCTGGCCGAGCCGGTGGTGGCCGATGCCGACTCGCCCCCCTGGGATCGGGCGATGATGGATGGCTTTGCCGTGCGTGGGGCCGATGTCGAAGCCGCCGGCGATGTGGCGGAGCTTGACGTCGTCGTCGATCTGGCGGCGGGTGATGTCACGCCGCTCGAGATCAAGCCGGGATCGTGCGGGCGAATCATGACGGGGGCGCCGATCCCACCGGGGGCCGATGCGATCATCCCCGTGGAATTGGCGATCGACGATACGGCCGGGGCGCACGCCGGAGGGAAGGTGCGGCTGCGGGACGAGCGGTTTCGGGCCGGCCAGCATATCGCTCGCCAGGGGGCGGCATTTCGTCGCGGTCAGGAGGTGCTCCCGGCTGGCATGATGCTCGGAGCGGGTGCGATCGGCCT
>JAQBZA010000338.1 GCA_027622795.1 Planctomycetota bacterium
GTCCTTTCTGCTTGACCTTGCTCCCGATGGGGTTTGCCGAGCCAGGCCGGTCTCCCGGTCTGCTGGTGAGCTCTTACCTCACCGTTTCACCCTTACCAGTGAGTCACCCCACTGGCGGTCTGCTTTCTGTTGCACTTTCCCTGGCCTCACGGCCGGTGGGCGTTACCCACCATCGTGCTCTGCGGAGCCCGGACTTTCCTCTCGCGAATCGGTGCAAAACACCTTCCGCCAGCGATCGCCCGGTCCGCTCCAGTACCTTTACCGTCTTTTAGGTATTCTATCATGCCGGCAACCGCAGGAACGCAAAAGATTGACGGCCAGCGTACCGATGCGTAGCCTCGACAGGGTTTGTTGACCGCCTTCGCTCGAGGTCCTCCTGATCCATGCTTGGTGAACTCCATCCCGTTGGCGGTGGTGACTCCATACCGCTTCTGAAGCCCATGCTCACCATCGGGCGGAGGGAGAGTTCCGACATCGTGCTTCGTTTTCCGAACGTGTCGGGTAATCACTGCGAACTGGAACTGATCGACGGCTATTGGCATGTCCGCGATCTCAATAGTCGGAATGGCATCAAGGTCAATGGAGAGCGGGTCAATAAGCGACGTCTTGACCCACACGACAAACTGTCAGTGGCCCGCCACCACTTTGAAATCCACTATGACCCGATGAGTTTGGGCGCTACCAAACCCGCCTTGGAAAACTCTGAGCGGGCCGACATCTTCGCCAAGTCATTGCTGGAATCGGCTGGCTTGGAATCCCCGCCGCGGAAAGATCGGCCCTCGCGTCCCCCCCGCTGAAACGGTGGGGACTGGTACACTTCTGGTATGCGTGAATGCCGTCGCCCGCGGACCCCGAGCCGACAGTCGAACCGGCCAGGCCGCCAAGAAAAACGTCGTGTCGACTTCCGCAAGAACCGCTCCTCCCGCCGTCGTCACGGCGATGTGACACGGGCCATTGACGCTGGCACCGAGGGGATCAATCTTCCTACCTCCGAACGAATGTCCGGAAAGGGTGATCTCACCAGACGTCGAACCGTCATTGTGGACGCCACTCCCGGAGTCGATGCTGTGCTGCGTGGTGGCGAGTGGCGGGGCCAAGTCCTGCACGTCCACGGGCTCGAGAGCTTCGTCTGGCGACCAGACGGCGGCACCTTTCGCTGCACCACGCGCCGACTCTTGAGAACGCTCTCCACGGACGAGCGGCATCCGGTGTCGGCTGGCGACTGGGTGCATGTTCGCGGCTCCGCGCAGGAAGGTGTGATCCAGGCAATCGAACCGCGTCGGTCGGCGATCTGCAGGTCGAGCCGTGGCCGTCGTCATGTAATCGTCGCCAATGTCGATCAGGTATTGATCGTAGGGAGTGCGGCCCAGCCAACGATCAAGCGGGCACTCATCGATCGCCTGATTGTGGCTGCCGAATCGAACGGAATCCGCCCACTGATCTGCATCAACAAACTTGACCTCGTTGACCCCGCGCAGTTCGTCCCGCTGGCGGGCATCTATTCCCGAATGGGATATCCGGTGATGCTGTGTTCCGCGGTCAACGGTCTCGGCATCGACCGTCTTCGGGCCGAGTTGGGGGGCATGGTGACCGCCGTGGTCGGCCAAAGCGGCGTCGGGAAATCGTCACTTCTCAACGCAATCGATCCCGCGCTCCAGCTGGCCGTCGGCGCGGTGAGCCGCGACAACGATAAGGGGCGGCACACCACTACCACCGCCCGACTCCTGCCCCATGCCCACGGCGGCATGTTCGTCGACACGCCAGGCATCCGGCAATTTCAGCTCTGGGACGTCGTGCCCGCCGAGGTGCCGGCGGCCTTCCGCGACCTCCGCCCCTTGGCCAACCACTGTCGATTCCCAGATTGTTCGCACACCCATGAGAGCGACTGCGCCGTGAAGGACGCGGTGGCTGACGGCTTGCTCGACACCCGTCGCTGGGAGAGTTGCTGCCACCTGGCAGCAGGCCTGGCCGACGCGGATGAGCGTGATGGCCGCGCTGAGGATGACTTCGAGTGACCGAACGACAACGCAGCATGCAGAGCGAGCGGGCCGTCCTCGTGGGCGTGCTGCTCGATGGCCCCGCCGATCCCGAACATCCGCTTGGCGAACTGACCGGGCTGGCCGAGACGGCTGGGGCCATCGTCACGGCCGAACTTACGCAGCGGCGGGCCTCACCTGACCAGACCACCTACCTCGGGAAGGGCAAGGTTGCGGAATTGGCCGCTCTGGTGGCGCATCATGATGCCGATGTGGTGATCTTCGACAATGACCTTTCCCCCGCCCAGACCCGCAATCTGGAACGTGAACTCGAAGTGAAGGTGCTCGATCGTTCGGAGGTGATTCTCGATATCTTTGCCGCCCGGGCCCGCACCTACGAGGCCCGGCTGGCTGTGGAACTGGCGCAGCTGGAGTATTCACTTCCCCGCCTGAAGCGCATGTGGACTCACCTCTCCCGGCTGAAGATGGGGATCGGTATGCGCGGTCCTGGTGAGAAACAACTGGAGGTTGACCGCCGTCTGGTTGAAAAGCGGATCCATGATCTGAAGCAGGAACTGCTCACGATCCATTCGCGCCGCGAACGACAGGTGGCAGCGCGGCGTGAGCATCTCACGATCTCGCTGGTCGGCTACACCAACGCCGGCAAGAGCACGCTTCTTAATGCTCTCACGGGCGCCGACGTGCTCGCCGAAGACAAGCTCTTCGCCACGCTCGACACCCGCACCCGCCGCTGGCGGCTGCCAGGTTGGGGCCCGGTGCTCCTGAGCGACACCGTCGGCTTCATTCGCGACCTTCCCCATAGACTCATCGCGAGTTTCAAGGCCACGCTCGAGGAAACCCGCCAGGCCGATCTGCTGCTCCATGTGGCCGACGCGTCGAGCCCGTTTATTGACGCCCAGATTGCCGCCGTGCGGGCCGTGCTCGCAGAGCTTCATGTTGAAGAAAAAGACACACTTCTGGTGCTCAACAAGATGGATGCCGTAGCTGATGCAGCCGCGCAGCGTAGCCTCGAGGCCCGCTACCCCCATGCGATCAGCGTCTCGGCCCGCACCGGCATGGGCCTTCCCTTTCTGGCCCGCACCGTGAGCGACAGCCTCGGACGTTGGTTCCACGATGTCGATGTCGAAACCAATGCCGGCAATGGTCGGCTGCTGGCTTGGCTGGCGGCTCATGGTGAAGTGCTCTCGCGGCACTTCACCGACGAACGGGTGACTGTGCACTGTCGCATCCCGGCAGCGATGCTCGGCCGGATCGATCCGGCCGAGGCTGAGGTGACGCCTCATCAGGCAGTTTGGCAGCGGGTTTGCTCCGATCCAACTCTGGCACCACCGTCGGCACAGTAAAGAGTCCTCATGCATTGATCGGGCCGCAGACCCTCCGATCACACCAACTCATTGACGACCTACAACTGCTCGCCGATGGCGAGCAACTCCTCGGCATCGAGCACGGCATCGGGGGCCGAGAAGAGCTTCTGAATCGCCGCCTTGTGAATCTTCATCTTCAGGCCACCCACACCGAGTGCTCCGTAGACCACGGCGGCCCCGTCGACACGTGCTTTGTCGGTGGCGACGATACCCTCGATGCCGGCGGGGGGCACGGCATTGAGATCGATCAGCACCCGGGCCTTGCCAGCCACCGCCCTGCCAACGGCATCGAGCAGTGTGCGGCCCGCCGCCCCGGCGGCAACGACGAGATCAGCGGCTGCCACCGCCCCACCGATCGCCGTGCGTTCCCGAACAGCCCCCGGCATTTCAAGCGGTTCGACCTTCGCAGCCGGCACTGCCACCGCAATCTGGCCACAGACGGCTGCCGCCCGATCGAGCGATCGTGAGGCCACGCCCACGCTCGCTCCCTTCTGGGCCAGGAGACGAGCGACCCGCTGCCCCACCGGTCCCGTACCACCGAGCACGACGGCCCGGCAGCCAGCGGCCGACGCTGCATCCCCCAGCGGTAGATGCCGCGCCGCAGCCACCACCGCGGCGCTGGCGGTGGTATTGGCACCATTCGGATCGAGCATCAGCCCCACCCGCACCGAGCCGAAAAATGTTGCCGCCACGGCCGCCCCCACCGCTTCAGCGGCCGCCACGTCGGCGCCACCGACAAAGATCG
>JAQBZA010000339.1 GCA_027622795.1 Planctomycetota bacterium
GCCCCCGCCGCAGGAGTTTCCCTCCGGCTGCCGGTTTCATCCGCGGTGCGAATATGCCCGCCAGCCCCGCTGCACGGCCGAGCCGCCGGAGCTCCGTGAGATCACGCCGGGCCACTTTGTCCGCTGCCACGAGGCTGAGGCAATCACCCCATGACAGCTCCGCTTCTTGAGGTACACGATCTTCAGACACACTTTCCCATTCGCAAGGGCCTCCTGCGGAAGACCGTCGGCGCCGTGCGGGCGGTGGATGGCGTGAGCTTTGCGATTCCCAAGGGCACCACGCTCGGGCTCGTCGGCGAAAGCGGCTGTGGAAAGACGACGGCCGGCCGCAGCATTCTGCGGCTTGTCGAGCCGACCGGCGGGAGCGTACGGTTTGCCGGCGAGGACGTGCGGGGGCTGTCTGGCAGCCAGCTCCGCGGCCTCCGCCGCCGGATGCAGATCGTCTTCCAGGATCCGTATGGCTCGCTCAATCCCCGCATGCAGGTGCGGAGCATTCTTGAAGAGGGGCTTGTCATCCATCGCCTGGGCGATGCGGCCGCGCGGCGAGAGACGATGGTGACGGCGCTCGAGCGGACTGGGCTCACCGCCGCGGCGCTCGACCGCTACCCGCATGAGTTTTCCGGTGGCCAGCGGCAGCGGATCGCGATCGCCCGGGCGCTCGTGCTCGAGCCGGAGTTTGTCGTGCTCGATGAGCCGATCTCGGCCCTCGACGTGTCGATCCAGGCGCAAGTGGTCAATCTGCTCATCGAGCTGCGCGAGCAGCTCGGGCTCACCTACCTCTTCATTTCGCACGATCTCTCGGTGGTCGAATACATCGCCGATGAGGTGGCGGTGATGTATCTCGGCCGGATCGTCGAACGGGGCACGGCCAAGGAACTCGCCGCGGCACCGCTGCATCCCTACACCATCGCCCTTTTTTCGGCGGTGCCTTCGGTGGAGCCGGCGCGACGCCGGAAACGGATCGTGCTTGCCGGCGATGTGCCGAGCCCGGCGCGGCCGCCCGCCGGCTGCCGGTTTCATCCGCGGTGCCCGCTGGCGGAAACGGCATGTCGGGAGATCGACCCACCAGCAACACGGGTCGACGGGCATCTCGTGCACTGTCATGTGGCTGCCCGCGCGATTGAGAAGGCACAGGGCGACGTGGCCGCGGCATCGGCGCGGATCGCCATGGCAATGGCCGTCTCATGAGTGGTGAGGGTGCCGAAGGCGAGTGCGGAAGAGGGCTGGCCGCGGCTCTGGCTGCCGCCGGCTGTGTGCCGCCAGTGCTTGTCATCGCCGACTCGCAGACCGTGGGGCGGCTGGCCTTGGCTTGGCTTCAGTCGTTTGACGAGGCCGGCTGGCTCTATCGTGTGCGGTCGTTTGGCGGCCGGGCGAACGACGCCGAGATCTCCGCATTGGCGGCAGAGGCGATGAGCCTGAGGGCGAAAACGATCGCTGCAATCGGGGATGCCACGCTGCAGGCGGCTGCAAAGGCTGCCGTGGAGACCGTAGACTCGAGACCGATGTGGTTTGGCATCTCACTCATGAGGATCGATCCGTGGGCCTAAGGCTGTTGTGGCGTGGAGTTCGGGGCGAGTTTGTGATGATGAACATGGCCCTCGCGTGGATGGCTTGCGGGCTGACGGCGATGGTGGCTGACGCCGAGCCTTGGCCGCTGGTATCTGCAGGTGATGCCCAGCGCGTGTTTGTCTCGGGAATCGAGGAACGCTTCGATGCTGTGCGGGAGGCCGTCGAGAAGGCTGCCGCCGAGAGCGGCCGCAACTATCGGGTGGTGGTGGTCGGTGATGCTGGCGGCGGTGATGCTGCGACCAGGCTGCTGGAGGACTTGATCGACCGCTGGCGGCGCGAGTCAGCCGGCGACGCCGGGGCGGTAGGGTTTGATCCGGCCAAGGATGTCACGATCGTCCTCGACGTGCAGGGCCGGCAGATTGCAATGCGGGCGCCGTGGAGCCTTGAGGTGTCGAGTGGCCTTGACCCGCAGACGATCAAGACCGAACTGATAGAAAAGGTGTTTGTGCCCAAGGCCAAAGATGACCTCCATGACGATGGGCTGGCCGCGTTGGTGAATGCCACCGAGCAGTGGGTGAAGGATCGCGCCGCCCGCACGCTGGCCCAGGCCGAGGCAGCCCGCGTGTTTCGCACGCGGACTCTGCCGATCGGCGCCGCGGCCCTCGTGACCTTCGGTGGGCTGGCGGCCTTCTTTTTGCAGCGGGCTCGGCACGACAAAAAGATGCACGAGGCGCGGACGAAGCTGGCGGCCTTCAAGAGCGAGGTGGTGGCCCTGTCTGATCTGCTCGATGCCCAGCAGGAACGCCACCGCATGCTGCCGCACACCGACCCCGACTTCGTCACGCCGATGGAGGGCCTGACGCGGACGACCTACGATGGCGTGCAGGGGGCGATTCGCCGCTACCGGGAACGGTGGCTCAAGCTCATGGACGTGTGGGAGAAGGCCGAAGGGCAGATTGCCAGGGAATGGTTTCTGGGGACGGCGGCTGCCGATGAGGCGATCCAGCTGCTCGACTCTGCCGAAGCGCGGCCACCGCTCGATGCGGTGGCGGGCGAGTGCCGGGCCCCGCTGGATGCCCTCGAACAGGCGCACGAGACCGCCCGTGACCTGGCCGACACTGTCGAGGCCGACCTGGCTGCCGCCACGCAACGAGTCGAAGCGGTCGCCGGTCGGGGCCGCTCCAATGCCTCGTTTCAACGACCCTTGGCCGAGGCAGAGCGAGGGCTCGTGCTCGCGCGTCAAGACGTGGAGAGCGATCCGATTGCGGCCTGCGGTCGGCTCGAAGACACCGCCGCAGCGTTGGCAGAGACCGTCGATATGGTGGAGACCGTTGAGGCCGTCGATGACCGACGCCAGCAGGCCCTTCGTGAGACCGCTGCAATTGAGGAAGAGATCCGTTCCAAGCGTGCCGCCGGCTGGCTGCTTGCCGAGCCGGGCGCAGTGCCCGACGATCTGGTCGCCACAGCTCGCCAAGAAATGAACTTGGCCGCCCAACTACTCGACGCCGGCGAGACCACCGGCGGACAAAGCCATGTTGAAAACTCCGAGCAAGCCAACGCAGAAGTTCGGGCACTCCTCGAAAACATCGTGGCAGCAAGGGCTCGAATGGAGGATCTGCTACCCGGCTGTGCTGCAAGGCTGGCGGCCAACGGTGACGATCGTGTCGTCGCGGTGCGGGCGATCGAACACATGGCCGCCACCTACGCCGAGTCATCGTGGGCCGACGTGGCTGACAACATCAGCCGTGCAGACGAGGGCGTGGCCCGGGTTCGTACGCTGGTGGCCGAGGCAGAGGCCACCGGCGACGCCAGGCGACAGCATTATTTCCGCGGGGTCGCGCTGGCTGAGGAGGCGGTGCGCCAACTCGATTGGGCGGAGGACTGCTACCAGGGCGCCATTGCCCGGAGCACGGAACTTGATGAGTTGCGAGCCTCACTGCCCGGCCGACGGGATACCGTGCATGCCCAGCAGATCGCACTCGCGCGGCAACTTGCTCAGCAGCAAACCGACCGCGTACGAGCAAATGAGCGGTGTCGGGAGGCGGGCCGCCTCATTGAAACAGCCGACCACGGGCTGGCCACGGTTCGTCCCGACCTCCGCCAGGTAACACAAGTCCTCGACGCCGCCGACGCCGCGGTTGCCCGGGCATCCGACTTGGCAGCCGAGGATGACCGGCTCGCACGACAGGCAATCGAGGATCTTGGGGAGATCGACAGCCTCGTCCGCCGGGTGGCAGCCTGGTATGCCGAAGGCGTGTCGGCCAATGTGCAGCCGGCCACCGTTGCACTCGACCAGGCCAAGGCGTTTCTCTCGCAACAGCGGTATGAGGACTCCATCAAGACGGCTGCCGAGGCAAGTCAGATCGCAAAGGAGGCGTATGCCGTGGCCACCGCCGAGGCCGAGCGTCGTCGTCATCGGCGTCAATTGGAGATTCAACGTCGGCAAATGGAGGAGACCTTCACGCGGATGTCGCGCGGCGCTGGTCCGTGGGTGATCCAACTCCCCGGCGGTACATTCACCGGCCCAGATCCCTGGCGATCGATGCGGTCGGGCCGCGGCGGCGGCATCCGTATGCCATCCTTCCCAGCCAGCCGT
>JAQBZA010000340.1 GCA_027622795.1 Planctomycetota bacterium
GGTAGTCACCGAGGATGATCACACCGACCGAGTTTTCCTTGAGGTTGAACGCGAGGCCGGTGATGCCGCCGGGAAACTCCACCATCTCGCCGGCCATGACGCCAGAGAGCCCCCAGACGCGAGCGATGCCGTCGCCCACTTCGAGAACCCGTCCGACCTGCCGGACATCGATGCCCGACTCGTAGCGGATGATTTCTTCGCGCAGAACAGATGCGATCTCGTCGGTCAGGTTTGCCATGAGTATTCCCCAGTTTGGAGGGCGGAAATGTTTCGTTGCCGGAGACGGTCGCCGAGCCGAACGAGGCTGGTGGCTACCGATTGGTCGTAAATCGTGTCGCCGACCCGCACGACGAGGCCGCCGACGATCGTCGGATCGACGACGAACGAGGGCCGCAGCGCGATGGCCAGCGCCTGCTGAACCTTGGCAGCGACCTGTTCCTGGCCGGCCGGGTCGAGGGGCACGGCTGTGGTGAACACGGCCTCGTGGATTCCCTCCAGCTCGTCGGCGAGCCGAGCAGCGGCTTGGGCCACGGCCGACAGCATGCCGAGGCGGCCATGGCGGGCAAGCACGTGCAGCGCGTGCGTGGTCGTGGGACGCAGCCGTCCAGTTGCCAGGCGATCGATAATTGCCTGCTTCTCCTCGATCGACACCTTCGGCGACGCAAACACCGCCACCGCCTGAGGAACCTGGGGGAGCACATCACGGGCCAGCGCGGTCAGCTCATCAATGACATTTCGGCGACAGCCGGCGGCGTCGGCAGCCTCAACGATGGCTCGTGCGTAGACCTTGGCAACGTGTTCCGCGCCGATATCGATGCCGGTGGGGGCCGAATCCGTGGCGGTCTGTTGTGACGTGTCGTGCCCCATGGGCGATCCGTGTGGCTCCGGTTAATTGACGCTCGGTGAACTCGAAATCGAGGCGACCGAATCCCGGACCAGTCGCGACTGGTCATCGGGGCCGAGTTTCTCCCGCAGAAACTTGCCGGCCACCTCGACCGCCAGATGGCCGGCCTTCTCCGCGATCTGCGCGAGGGCATCGTCTTTGGCGAGGCCAATTTCGTGACGGGCTCGTGCCCGCTCCTCTTCGGCCGCCGTACGGGCATCGGCGATAATCGTCTGGCGGGTGGCCTCCGAATCCCGACGGGCTTCCTCCAGCATGCCCCGCACCTCTTCCGACGCCTCGGCCAGCCGCCGCTCATATGACGCCAGCAGCCGCTTGGCATCGTCATGGGCGGCCTGCGTGGAGGTGATCAGGTCCGCGATCCCCTGCTCCCGCTTTGCCAGGCCTTCCATGATCGGCTTCCAGGCAAATTTAGTCAGGAGGCCCAGGAGGGCCAGAAACACCACGAATGACCACAGGGCGAGGTCGGTCTGAAACCAAGCGGGGCTCTCGAAATCTTTCTGCGTGGTTCCCGGCGGAATGTTGTGGCCGATCTCGGCGTGGTGGCCATGATCGCCGGCATGGGTGTCATGGTGGTCGTCGGCAGCCGCGACCGCCGACGGAGTCGAAACGCCACCAGACGCAAGAAGGAGGCACAGGAGGCTGATGGCCAAGGGGCAGACCCTATGGCCCGCGTGAGTCATCATGCTGCGACGGAGAGTGCTGCAACAGGGAATCAAGGTTTGGTCTCCCACATACAAAATCGTGTATCCCACAATCGTCTCTTTGCTCCATGGGCTGCCATCGGCAGACGGCCCGCGATCCGAAATATCCGGGAGCGAATCGTGCGGGCGATCCGCTCCCGGACCGGTTCGGATAACGCTATTTCTGCGAGCAGATAAACAGCGCGTAGAAGGTGAAGCCTTCGATGAGGGCGGCCGCGATGATCATCGCCGTCTGGATGCTGCCCGACACTTCGGGCTGACGGGCCATGCTCTCATAGGCGGCCGAAGCGAGCTTGCTGATGCCGAGGGCGGCACCGATGACGACGAGGCCGACACTGAAGGCCGCGTTGAGGTCGATGAGCGAGCGGCCACCCGTGGCCTCTTGGGCGCTGGCGACGTCGGCGCACACGAGCATCACGACGACAGCAGCCACGGTGCACAACGAACGGGTAGAAAGAAGCGAGCGAATCATGACGGGGTCAAACTCCTTGGGGAACGAGGGGCCAAACGCGGCCCAGGATGGGAAACCAAAAGTGGGAAAACGGTGAGCGTTGTTCTACGGGCAAGATGACGGGAAATACAGGGGCTTGCGGTTGGCGGCGTCTCACAAGACTAGTGTTGATGCACCGATGCCCCGATAAACAGGGCTGAAAGGAAGGTGAAGATGTAAGCCTGCAGGAAGGCGACGAAAAGCTCGAGCATGCTAAACAGCGTGCAACTGACCACGCTGATCCCGGTCACGGTGGCCCACATTCCGGTTGAGTAGCTGGCGGCCGCGGTGATCAGCCCCATGATCCCAAGGAGCACGAGGTGGCCGGCCACCATGTTGGCCAGCAGACGCACGGCCAGAATCAGGTGCTTGATGCACAGGCCAAGCATCTCGATCGCGAAGATCATCGGCTTGAGCAGGATTGCCAGAGGAAGCGGGAGATCCATCGACGGAATCTGATTCTTGAAGAATCCGAAGAACCCAAACTTCTGCATGCCGGCCAGCACGACGGTGAGCATCGTCACGCCGGCCAGGGCGAGCGTGACCGAAAACGACGCCGTCGGCGAACCTGCCCAGGGCACCATGCCGAGCAGGTTGCAGCCGAGAACGAAGAAGAAGAGCGTCAGGAGCAGCGGCACAAATCGGTCGCCGTCATGGACCTCATGCAAGGCTGCCGCGGCCACCGGGGCCGTGCGGGCATCATGGTGATTGGCCGCTGCCTGTCCGTGCGCGTCGTGGGAGCCGTGCCCGTGGTCGTGGCTGTCGATCGCCGGTCGGGCAATCTGATCCCGCACGAAGAGGATCATCGCCTCGAAGAGATTGGCGAACCAGCCTCGCGGCGGCGCCCCTGACTGGAGCGTGCGGGCGAGCCGGGTGAAGACGGCAAGCAAGATCACCCCCAGCACGACCTCGAGGATCATGTACTTGGAAATGCCGAAACCAGACTTCACCGCATACAGGCTGTCGAGCGTGGCGAACGGTTGCGGGATCAGGATCTTCCCGTCCATTGCCGCATTGAATTCCTCGACACCAGTGACCTCGGGGCTGCCATCCCGCAGGAATTGCGGAACCTCGTCGAGCGTCTTCCACCCCTGGCGCCACATCGCCTTGGGAACTTCGAAGAAGTAGGCGTCCTTAAGGTGGTAGATCGGGTTGTGGTCGGACATGGATCGAGAAGTCGCGGATGAGCCTCGGTGACGACTTGGAGAGAGTCCCGAGGCCAGAGTTTGCGGTACGCCACCGGGGCCGTCAATTCGGGAGCGTTGCGCCGCGGGAAGCCGCGCGTTTCTCCGCCCACAGAACGTTCAAAACAACGTCAGTTGCAAGGAGCGCTAGGTAGAACCCCACTAGGAGAAGGTTGGCTCCGGCAGCCCGAAGGGCCTGCCCTCCCGTCTGGAGCCAAGCCAGGGCAACCAGCGGCGTGGCGATGCGAAAGCACACGGCGGTGAGCCCGGCTGCCACCGCGGTGGCAGGGTTGCGGCATGGCCAGCGGGAAATGAGCCAGCCTGTAACCGCCCCAACGCCACACACCGCGGCAGTGAAGGCAACCGCGCGGCGGGATGACGGGGTTCCGTCGCCGGTGGCGAGGGCGATGACCACGGCGGCCGCAAGAACGGCGAGGAGCACGCTGGTGCCGATGACGGCGGCCCGCGGACGGTGGGCCGAGATCGCCGTGGGCTCGGCACCTGTTAGGCTCATGGCTTTCGGCGGGGCTGAAGTTGAACGAGCCAGGTGAGGCCGGCAATGAATCCCAGCACGAGCCCGGCGGCCGCAAAAAACGAGGTTCCGAGGCGATCGTCAAGCCAGCCCCCGGCCACCGCCGGCAGAAACATCGCCACTCCAATGGCGATGATCCGCGCCGCCCACGTCATCGCTTCACCGACCGGAGACGCTGCCATGATCACCAATCAACCGTCCATCCGCCTGCGCAAGCCCCCCGGCGCGTGAGGGGAGTTGACGAACCATGCCAATGCCTTGCAAGCCCCCCGGCGCGTGA
>JAQBZA010000341.1 GCA_027622795.1 Planctomycetota bacterium
CGCCGCAAGGTATAAAAAGAAGATAGCAGGGGCCGCCGCTCGCAGCGAGCGGCGGTCGGCCCCGGGCCGGTCGCCCGGCCCCATCTTCCCACTCTGCAAATCATCGCTGACCGCCTGCCATGCGGAGTCCCGTCACCAGCGCGTTTTTGGGTGTGTTCGCCACCGCGGCGATCGCCTGGTGCTCGTGGATGCCGGCGGTGTCCGGGGCGACCGCCGCGGCGCCGGCCGCGGCCGACGCCTTTTTGCAGCAGCACTGCCTGCGGTGCCACGACGGAGAGACGCAGGAGGGTCAGTTTCGGCTCGATACACTCTCCCGCGACTTTGCGTCCGTGTCAGCCGCCCAAAAGTGGGCCGAGGTGATGACCCGGATCAATGCCGGCGAGATGCCGCCGGAGGAGGAGCCGCGGCCTTCGGCTGACGAGATCGCGGCGGCCGTCGGCTGGATCGCAGCCGGCATCGAGGCGGGGGAAGCAGCCCGGATGGCCGCCCGTGGCCCGGTCGCCTTCTACCGCCTGAGTCGCGAGGAGTGGGGGCATACGATCCGCGACCTGCTCGGCGTGCAGCTCGACATCCACGAGCCCGGCCTGTTCAACGACGATCCGCGGTGGCACGGCTTCGACCGGATCGGCTCGCTGCTGGCCCTCTCGCCATCGCACATCGACAAGTATCTGCGGGCCGCGGAGATCGCCCTGGCCCGCGCCTTCCCCGAGAAGGAGGTTCCGCCGGCGACACTGCGGTTCGACGCGGTGCATCTGGCGACCTCGAACCTCGGCCACGAGCCCCGGCAACAGGCCCGCGCGAAGCTCGAACAGGCGGGGGTGGCCGACAAGGTACGGGTCGCCGTCTGGCCGGGCGGCTCGAAGCCGGCCCGCCGCGGCTGGTGGGACAGCCGCCTCAACAGGCCGGGCGTCTACCGCTGCCGGATCCAGCTCTCCGGCCTGCAGCCGCCGGGGGGCCGGGCGCCCCACCTTTCGATCGTGGGCTTCGATGCCGATATCGTCACCGCCGAAGACGAGCCTGTGGTCGTCGAGTTCGAGCGGTTCCTCTCGCCTGGCGACGTCGATTTCAAGAACGCGGTGGCGGGACGGTTTCCCGAGGGGCACACCAACAATGTGCTCGACGCCCCCGACAACTTCTTCATCAGTTCCCGCGACCGCCGCTTTCTCAACCCCAGCGGCTACAAGCTCACCGACGACGAAGGGCGGGCGATCCGTCCGCTGCTGCTCGTCGACTGGATCGAGTGGGAAGGGCCGCTCACGACCGACGAAGACCGCCGCAGGCGGGCAGGGTTGTGGCCGGCAGACCCCGAGAATCCTGACGACGTGCAGGCCTGCCTGGTGCGATTCGCGGAGCGGGCCTGGCGGCGGCCGGTCGCGGTCGACGAGCTGGCGGCCTTCGCGGCAATCGTCGCCGACGAGCGGGCGGCGGGCGAGCCATTCCGAGCCGCGTATCTCTCGGCACTCGCCGCGATCCTCGTGTCCAACGAGTTTCTCTATCTGCAGCAAGGGAGCCCGACGGAGCAGCGATCCCGACTCGACGATATCGAGCTGGCCAGCCGGCTGTCGTATTTCCTCTGGAGTTCGCTGCCCGACGAGCCGCTGCTGGCGGCGGCCCGCGGGGGCGTGCTCCACAAGCCGGACGTGCTCCGCAGCCAGGCAACGCGGATGATGGCCGATCCCAGGATCGCCCGGTTCACATCGGCCTTCCCGCGGCAGTGGCTGCAGCTGCATCGCGTCGGCATGTTTCAGCCCGACCGCACGCTCTACCCCGACTACGAACAGTGGCTCGAGAAGAGCTTCAAGGAGGAGACCGTCCGTTACTTCGCCGAGATGTTCCGGGAAAATCTCCCGATCCGGGAGTTTCTCGACAGCGACTGGACGATCCTCAACCCGCGGCTGGCGGAGCATTACGGGCTGCCCTCGCCCCCGACGGGTGAGTTCGCTCGGGTCTCGCTGCCGCCAGAATCGCACCGCGGCGGCATCCTGACCCACGGCTCGCTCCTCTCGCTCACCTCCGACGGCACCCGCCATCGCCCGGTCCACCGGGGCGTGCTGGTTTCCGAGGCGATCTTCGGCGTCACGCCCCCGCCCCCGCCGCCCAACGTGGAGCCGCTGCCGCCGACGCCGGCCGATGTCGCCAAGGCGACGGTCCGCATGCAGCTCGCCGCCCATTCGACGCATGCCGCCTGCGCCGCCTGCCACCGCAAGATCGACCCCCTCGGTCTCGCCTTCGACAACTTCGACGCGATCGGCCGCTGGCGGTCGGTCGAGCGGGTGACGGCCGGCCAGGGAGACGATCCCCCCGTCGATGCCTCGGGCACGCTGGCTGACGGCCGCTCGTTCGACGGCCCGGACGCCTTCAAGAAGCTCCTCGCTGCTGACGAAGACCGTTTCGCCGAAGCCTTCGTCGGCACGCTGGCCACCTTCGCCCTCCGTCGGGCGATGACGATCGACGATGCCGACGAGCTCCGCTGGATCGTGGCGGCCAGCCGCCCCGCCGGCTACCGCCTGCAGACGCTGGTGGAAAACCTGATCCTGTCCGATCTCTTTCAGGCCCGTTGACCCTTCTCCGCCCGGAGCCCAGCCATGCACATCGATCGCGACTCGCCCCGTCTGCCCCGCCGCCACGTCCTGCGGGGGCTGGGCGTCGCCCTCGCCCTCCCCTTCCTCGACATCATGCGGCCCGCTCGGGCGGCGGCGGCGGGGCCGACCGGCCGCAGCGTCTTCATCTACCTGCCCAACGGCGTCAACACGCTCGACTGGCAGATCACCGAGGCCGGCCGAAACTACGCCCTCTCCAAGACCCTCGCCCCGCTGGCGGCGTTCCGCGACCGGTTCACGCCGATCAGCGGCCTCTACCATCCTCACGGGCTCGGCCATCATCACAACTGCCGGAAAATCTGGCTCACCGGCGGCAAGCTCGGCGACACCGAACGCAACACGATCTCCGTCGACCAGTTGATCGCCGCCAAGACCGCCCCGCTGACCCGCTTCACCTCGCTCGAACTCAGCAACCAGGGAGCGTCGCTCGCCTGGAATGGCGACGGCATCCAGCTGCCCGCCCAGGGCAATCCCGGGGTGGCCTTTCGGGAGATGTTTCAGGAGCCGGCCGGCGGCGCGGACGCCCAGCGGCGGCGGCTGGCCCGCAAGGCGAGCATTCTCGACGCGGTGCTCGACCAGGCCCGCGGACTCGAGCGGCAGCTCGGCAGCGATGACCGCGGCCGGCTCGATCAATACCTCACCAGCGTCCGCGAGGTGGAGGTGCGGACGGAACGGGCCGACCGCTGGCTCGACACGCCCCGCCCGACGATCGCCCCGGACGTGGCGGCCAGGCTCGACCGGGCCGTGAGCCTCGAGCAGCTCGGCGAGGATCTGCGGACGATGTACGACATCATCGTGCTGGCGTTCCAGACCGACATGACGCGGGTGGTGACCTTCAGCACGGGCGAGGAGGGCCAGGGCCCGGCCGTGCCCGAGGCCGGCGTCAAGCAAGACCGCCACTCGCTCTCGCACCACAACGGCAACCCCACGCTGATGGCCGACCTGACCACCAGCGACACCTTCAACGTGCAGCAGCTGGCCTACCTGCTTGGTCGGCTGGCGGAGGTCCGCGATGCCGAAGGACCGCTGCTCGACAGCTCGATCGTCGTCTTCGGCAGCGGGATGGCCTTTGGCCACAGCCATGGCAATGCCAACCTGCCGATCGTGCTGGCCGGCGGCTCGAGCCTCGGCCTGAAGCACGGCGGGCACGTCGACTACAACCGCCGCGGAGAGTTTGCCGGCTACACCCTTTCCGACCCCGGAAAGCACTACGCGATCTGCCATCGGCCGGTCAACCCGCGGGCCCACTTCAGCAACCTCCTGCTCACGGTCGCCCAGCGGATGGGGGTCGAGACCGACGCGTTCGCCGACGCAAACGGCATCATCTCCGAGGTGGTGGCATGAGCGGCTGGTGGTGGCGGGGCGGGCGGCTCGCCGTGGCGGCGCTCGGCGTGGCTGCCGGCGGGCTCCTCGGCATCGCCGCGGCGGCCGAACTCGCTGATGTCGTGCCCGTACCGGGGAAGTTTCCACCGGCGGGGGCGGGC
>JAQBZA010000342.1 GCA_027622795.1 Planctomycetota bacterium
GCATGTCTCCACCGCTGGCGGCGTGGAGCTCGTGCGGGCGGCCAAGGCCCGCGGGGCCCGCGTGACGGCCGAGGCTTGCCCGCACCACTTCACGCTCACCGACGAGAGCCTGCGGGGCTTCGACTCCAACTTCAAGATGAGCCCGCCGCTGCGGACGGCGGCCGATGTCGACGCGATCATCGCCGGCCTGGTGGACGGCACGATCGACTGCATCGCCACCGACCATGCACCGCATGCCCTCGAAAAGAAGATGCTGGAGCTCGACCGGGCGCCATTTGGCATCCTTGGTCTCGAAACGGCCGTGGGGCTGGCGGTGACCCGGCTCGTCGTGCCCGGGCGGATCGGCTGGCCCCGCCTTGTCGAGGCGATGAGCACGCTCCCTGCGCGGATTCTCGGCATTGATCGCGGCACGCTGCGGCCCGGGGCGGTCGCCGACATCACCCTGATCGATCCGCAGCAGACCTGGCAGGTGGATGTCGAGGCCTTTCAGTCGAAGAGCGTCAATTCACCATTTCATGGCTGGACGCTGCAGGGCAGGGCGGTGGCGACGATCGTGGGCGGTCGCGTGAAGTACCGGCTTGGGTCATGACGCTTGTCATCGACGGCTACAACCTGCTTCATGCGTCGGGTGTGTTTGGCGCCGAGCGTGGTCGGCGGGGGTTTGAGCAGTCACGGATCGCCCTGCTCGATCTGCTCCTCGACCTGCTCGGCGACGAGGCGGCCAAGACGATCGTGGTGTTTGATGCGGCGAACGCGCCGGATGGCCTGCCGGGCCGCTGCACGCACGGCCCGCTGCGGGTGTGGTATGCCCGCGAGTATCCCGACGCCGATTCCCTCATCGAGGAGATCGTGGAGGACGACACGGCGCCGCACGACCTCGTCGTGGTGTCGAGTGATCGAAGGTTGCAGGTGGCGGCCCGCCGCCGCCGCGCGACGGCCGTGGGCAGCGCCGAATGGCTGGCCGAGCAGCGGAGCCGCCGCCAATCGGGGCCACCCCCCGATGCCAAGCCCCCCGAGCCGGGCCCGGACGATGTGGAGCGGTGGAAACGGTACTTCGGGCTGTAAATAGTAGGACAGGCTTCAGCCTGTCATGCAGATTCGACAGGCTGAAGCCTGTCCTGCTTTTGAGCGGAAACCTGTCCTACTTTTTCGCCCAGCGGGCGAGCTTGCGATCGAGTGTCGATCGTTCGATGCCCAGGATGGAGGCAGCCTTGGTCTTGTTGCCCCCGGTCGCCTCGAGTGTGGCCATCACATGTTTCCGCTCGAGCTCATCGAGCGATTGCGGGGTGTATGTGCCGGTACGAGAGGCTGCCATCTTGCCGGTGTCGCCCGGGGCGGCGAGTTGGGAGAGCGCGAGTTCGGCCGCGTCGATCTGCGGACTCTGCGAGAGCACGACAGCCCGCTCGATGCAGTTACGAAGCTCCCGAATGTTGCCCGGCCAATGATAGGCCTGCATCGCTTCGATGGCGGCGGGAGTGAAGCCCTCGATGCGACGGCCCGTCTCCGCCACGAACCGCTCGAGAAAATGGCCGGCGAGCAGTTCGATATCGTCCGGCCGCTTCCGCAGCGGTGGCACGAGAATCTCAACCACTTTGAGCCGGAAGTAGAGATCGCGGCGGAAGTCACCCGCCTTCACGGCCTCTTCGAGGTCGCGATTGGTGGCCGCCACCACCCGCACATCAACCTGCACGCGGTTACTGCCGCCCACCCGCTCGAAGGCATGCCCCTCGAGGGCTCGGAGAAACTTGGCCTGGATCGCGGCTCCCATCTCTCCGATCTCATCGAGAAAGAGCGTGCCCTTGTGGGCCGACTCGAATTTGCCGATCTTTCGCTCGGTCGCGCCGGTGAAGGACCCCTTTTCATGGCCAAAAAGTTCGCTTTCGAGGAGCGTTTCCGAAAGGGCTGCGCAATTGAGGCAGACAAACGGTCCCTTCGTGCGGTCACTCGCCTCGTGGATGGCGCTGGCGACGAGTTCCTTGCCCACGCCGCTCTCGCCACGGATCAGCACGGTCGCCTTGGTGGTGGCCACTCGCACCACCTGCCCGAGAATGCCCTGCAGCGCGTCACTGCCGCCGACGATCTTTGATTCCGTCCGGAGCCGCTGGCGGAGCCGTTCGTTTTCGGTGGCGGTACTCGCGAGCTTCGAGGAGAGTGTTTCGCGGGCGGCCAGATTCTCGAGGGCCACGCCGACGGCATCGGTCACCGCCATCACAAACTCGAGATCGTCGGCCATGGTGTCGTGCGATCGTGAGCGGCACTCGGTATGAAGCACTCCGACCGGATGGCCGCCGAGGCGAATCGGGGCCGTGATCGTCGATACGATATCGTCGGTGGCATCGGTGGCTCCCACTGAGCAGGCCACCACGGCCTCGTCGGTGGTGAGCACCGTCGCCACGGCGGCCTCCGGGATCGGGCCCGCCGCCGATCCCGCGGGAAAGGTTGCCACCGGCTGCACGAGGCTGGCATCGACGCCACCCGAGGTAGGCACGTCGGCGAGCGTAGCGGGCAACAGGATCAGGCCCCGGGCAGCCTGCACACCCGGAGCGGCGGTCTCGAGCGCGACCGAAGCGACGGTGGCGAGTGTCGCCGACTTGCCGAGCGCGAACGACAGCCGACACAGCTCGCCAGCCGCCCGGCCGACTCGCGGAAGGGCATCAGCTGACTCGCGAATATCGTCGAGCAGACGACCGCGGGCCCGGCGATGCACGATCGACTGCTGCCACACTTCATGCTCAGCCGACATGGCGTTGGTGGCACCGGCGGCCGTGGCCGGTTCGCCACGGGGATCAGTGGGGGGATCCCCAGCGGAGACCAGGATCTCGATCCGGCCGATCTGGATGGTCTCGCCTGCCGTGAGTACCCGATCGTCAGTGAGCCGTTCGCCATCGACGAGGGTGCCGTTGCGGCTGTCGAGGTCGCGAATCACCCAGCCCTTTTTGGTGGGGCGAATTTCGGCATGCGAGCGACTCGCCCGGTCGTCCTGCAGGACGATGTGGTTGGTGGGGGCCCGACCGATGGTGATCCGTTCGCCGTCCAAGAGCGGCACGGCTGAAGGACCGGCAACGGGATCCCGAATCACCAGATGCAGTAGGTCAGCAGCCATGACCCATCAGTATCCATAACATCGGGCTGACTGTGGAGAGGGTGGCAAGGAATACGAAAAGGGCATGTTTTCCTGCACTGGATCGGGTTTGCCGCCAGAATCGGCCCCGACTAGCATCTACATTCGTTGACCGCCCCTCACGTTCCGAGGCTTTCCCATGCTCCACGGCACGCATCATCATTTTTCGACTCGCTGGTTGATTGTCTTCCTCCTGGTCGGGGTAGCGACTTCGAGCATCCGTGAGGCAGCCGGTCAAGGACGTGGCGGGATGGGGGGCGGTGGCTTCGGGTTTGGGCAGGCTGTCGGCGGCATCGCCATCGATGCTGAGGGAATCATCAACAATATCAATCCCGCGGCCCGCCAGGAGCTTTCCGCCACCCGACGGGCGGCGCTCGCCAAGGCGGGCCCGCTGGAGGCCGCAGCCGTCCGCCATGTGTCACTGGCAGGCGTAATCAAAGCCATCGACGAGGCGGCGGGAGGTCCGCTGCCGCCCGAAGTCATCTTCCTGGCTGGCCTTCAACGTGTCACGCATGTGTTTGTCGATCCCGATGGCCACGACATCGTGTTGGCGGGCCCGGCTGAGGCGATCACGATCGATGCTGCCGGCAACGCCGTGGGGGCAGATACCAAGCGTCCGCCGCTCCAACTGGAAGACCTTGTCGCCGCACTTCGCGCCATCGATGCCGCCCGCTCCGGCGGCATCCGCTGCTCGATCGATCCGACGCCGGAAGGGCTGACGGCCCTCCAGACACTCATGCGGTCGCAACGCGGCCTGGGAGTGAATCCCGACGCGACCCTGCGCCGCATGGAAGAGGCCCTCGGGCCCCAGGTTGTGAGTGTGGGCGGCATTCCGGGAGACACCCGCTTTGCCCATGTCTTGGTGGCGGCCGACTACCGCATGAAGCGGATCGGCATGGGGCTTGAGCCGTCGGGTGTGCCGGGGCTGCCCAGCTATACCGCGATGGTGCCTGCCGGCGGC